>JAKSDM010000772.1 GCA_022360135.1 Pseudanabaenales cyanobacterium
TCTTGATCGATTGGCGATGGACGTGATTGGCTGGGATCTGCAGCCGGGGGGCGCCAGTCTAGCAACCTTGTATAGTCAGTCTCTGAATCAGCTGGCCCAGAAGATGGGCGTGACCCTCGAATGGATGATGGCCAATCCCGCAGCGGCTGCGTTGTTGCTCACCCCAACTTGGCTGGATGACGACAATGACAACCTCGACGATCGAGGCGAACTATTACAGGACATGGTGGTTTCTAGCCAAGTCTATGAATGGGGTTGGAGCGGTTATTGGTGGGGTTGGAGCGGTTACTGGTGGGGTTGGAGCGGCTACTGGCAAGAGCATGGTGACTTAGATGATTTATCCAAAGCAGGCTTTTGGCAAAATTTTTCCTGGCAAACGGCGAATTTGCCCACAACAGGCATTCAGACAACATCCGCCTCAGTCCCTGAACCCACGTCAACAATAGGGCTGCTGGGGCTGGGTCTATTGGGGCTGGGCTCGCTACTGCGGCAGCATCGCCAAAATATAACTCGGCGCTAAGTGATAATGCCGGTTAGCTCATACATTTAGGGGCGCCTATCAGCGGCGCCCCTAATGGATTAATCACCTTAGGGCGTCCATCAGCGACGCCCGTTCTATCAGAAGCTATTCGCTGTCGCGATCGTCGCTCGGCAAAATGATAATATTACCAGGCGCATCTAGGCCGGTTTCATTGTCATTAGATTCGTCATCTTCCTTAGACTCTTCGTCGCCAAATTCGTCTAAGAAAACGGCACGCCCCCTTACCCCGTCAATGGGTTGATCAATGAAGAAGCCTGTAACCCCTAGTCCAAGAATCTGTACAACCTCGTCGATAATCGTTTGGGGCGCGCCATCAGCATCAAGCGTTAAAAACTGCTCCTCTGTGCGCAGGGTATAGGGATGTACGTCTAATCCTTGGGCCAGGGCAAAGGCTAAGAAAGGCTCAATTTCACCCGTCAACTGGGTAGTGATTTCAGCTACGCCATCGCCATCGCCGTCTACAGGTTCGGGCAGCGACTCACGTAGCAAGAAGCTATTCTTCCAAGGTCCCATGCCTTCGGCGTAGTTATCAGCGATATAGCTAATCACCTCATCAGACACCAAATCACCATAGCCGGTTGTCGGCGTAATTCCTCCGACCGCCAGATTGGCAAGCCCGCCGTAAATCGCATTCAGGTCTGCTCCCTGAGCGGCGTTATAAATCATGTCGTAAGGGCGAGAGAAGTTGCTACTGGGCTGCACAGAAGCATCGGTGATATCACCATAGAGCTGCACCAGTGGAATATCGACCTGATAGCGCGGCATTATTTGGTTCTGTAGTTCGATCAGGTTCTCGAACTCAAAAGATTGAATGAAAATGCGACTGGGATCGGTAAACTGTTCACGCACCAGCGTCTCAATTAGCAGCTCACCCAGAGACTGATTAATCGGAGAGCCGTCTAAATGGGCGCCTTCTTTAGCAAAAAAGGTCGGATGCTTGGTCTCAGGATAGATGCCGATTTTGCGCCCTGTGCGAGCCTCAACCTGCTTAACTAAACCAATAACTTCGGCAAGTGTCGGCACCTCATAGAGATCGTTAAATTCTGTATTTTGTGGACGTACATTGGGAATTCGTTCACGGGCTCGCAGCGCTTTAATTTCAGCTAGGGTGAAATCTTCGCTGAACCAACCGCCTTCAGCAATCCCATCGATAAATTTGACGGTAAGGCGATCGCGAAACTTTTCTAACTCAGCAACATTAGTCGTCTCTTGCGTCACATTGGGGGCGCCATTGGCGTCAAACACAATGTTGTTGTTGTCATCGAGTTCAACCACTGCCAACACATTTTCGTGACGGGCAATGAGGACGCCATCTTTAGTGACCACCAGATCAGGCTCAATAAAATCAGCCCCCTGCTGAATGGCGACGATATAGGCGGCCAGTGTGTGCTCAGGTCTAAAGCCGCTAGCTCCCCGATGACCAATCACAATAGGCATATCAGAATCCGGGTTCCTAGAACCCAAATCTTGGGCTGGATCACCTTTGAGTAGTTGAGGCGAGGCTATGACGACTGAAGAAGCTAATAGACCTGCTACAGAACATAGCATAGCAGGCCAAGCGCAAAATATCTTCATGGAAAGCTCCTGAGTGTTTACGTGAGATCACGTTGAAAGTTCTTCCCCCGAAGATGCCAAAGTGACATTAAGGAATTGCTATTGTTACTTCAATAAGACTTCAAGCTTAGGTTAAGGAAGGCGTTCGCTGTAAGTTTCTTGACCCAGGAAACCTGAGATGACAGGGATTTTCACCCAGCTCGACGCTCTAACCCATAATGGGTTGGTTTGGGTGTAGCCGTAGTTGACTATTTGAGGATGCTCAATTCCTCAATGTTCCAGAACGCTCCCCTGAGGGCGGAGAATTTCAGATTCTGAACGCGATCGCGCACGGCCTGGAACGAGAGTGGATTGACCAGGAAAAACACGGGCGCCTGTTCAGCGACAATTTGCTGAAATTGGTCATAAATCGCCTTGCGCTTGTTCTCATCCAATTCTTTAACACCGGCAATAAAAAGATTATCAATCTCTCGCTCCCAGTCAGAAACCCGCCAACCTTCAATCGGCGCTGCTCCGGGTTGGGGACCTTGGTTGAATTGATGAAACGAGCCGCCGCTATACCAGAACAGAAAAATATTATGGGGTTCAATCATACCGACTTCAAACGCTCCCACATAACACTCCCAATCTCGATGGTCGAGAAGTTTTTGCAAGACAGTGTTGAAGCTCAATACCTGTAAATCTGCTCTGATCCCAATCTGGCTTAGATCTTGTTGGATCTGCACAGCTGTGTCTACCCTTGCCTTCTCTTCTGACTTCACCAGAATAGTGAACTTGACCCGATTGCCCTGTCCATCCAACAGCTCTTGGGCGGAGTTGTATTGGAAACCTGCCTCTAACAGTAATTGTTTAGCCTTTTGAGGGTCATGGGTGTAGATCTTTAACCCATCTTCTGGAGAGAGATAATAGGGACTCTGGATCGCAATCGGCGAATGTTGCAATTCTCCCAATCCCTGATATACGGAATTCTTTATCCTTTCACGGTCAATGGCGTAGGCCACAGCTTGTCTAAACGCCAAGGTGTTGAACCAGCGAGACTTGATGGGATCGACAAAAGGTTCGCCTTGAGCATTGCGGGCTTGATTCAGATTGAACCCGACAAACCGAATGCTTGCCTCAGGCCCCCCGTTGTAAATGCTATATTTCCCCCGTTTTTCTTCTCCCTTCAGTAAGCTAAACGCCTCAGACCTCACCTTTATACTGTCGAGTTCCCCAGAGCGGAATCTGAGCAACTGATCGTCCGTGGATGAGATAATCTGCTGAACCAGACGCTCGATGTAAGGTTGTGGGTTGCCCTGAGTGTCAGAGCGCCAGTAGTGGGGATTGCGTCGTAAAATCAATCGCTGACCGGGTTCATAGCTTTCTATTCGGTAAGGACCATTGCCGATGATTTCTTGAGGGTTGGTTCCCGTCCCCCAAGTTGAGAGAAACCTGGAATTTCCCTTGCCATCGGTGGCTAGGACCGAATCACGCAAGGCATGGGCGGGAAGAATCGCCAACGTTCCGGCATTTCTCAAAAAAGGGGCGAATGGTTCTGGTAAGGTAAACTCAACTCGCTGTTGATCGAGTTTCTGTACGGTTGGCAGCTTCCCGGCCCGGCCGATCCGCAGAAAATCTCTGTACACTGTAGGGATAGCTGGGTTGAGATAAATGTCCTGATAGGAAAATAGCACATCATCAGCAGTCAGGGGCTGACCATCTGACCACTCCAGTCCGGCTCGCAATGTGAAGGTAACCTGTCGTTTGTCAGGGGATATACGCCAAGATTCCGCCAGGACTGGCTCTAACTCGGCGGTCAGTCCATTCTCCCTTAGCATACCTACATAGAGATAACCCAAGGGGCCGTAGAGAGAGGTATTCACAGCATAGTTAAACGTCTTAGGGTCTCCCGGTGTGGCTAACACTAATTGAGATCCCTGAGCTTGCTGGGTGGTAAACTGGGCCGGATGACACCCTGTTAGAAGCAGGCAACTAGACAGCGCCAGGATCACGGCTAGATACAAAGGTTGAAAAACAATCGCCATCATCTCTCATTGCTACCCCAGTTTCTTAGTTTGCTTCCTTCACCCGTTATCCCAGCACCAATTTATCGGGTGTTAGCGGCAGATTGCGATGCCGCTTGCCGGTAGCATGGTAAACGGCGTTGGCGATCGCCGCCGAAACCCCCGTGATGCCA
>JAKSDM010000785.1 GCA_022360135.1 Pseudanabaenales cyanobacterium
GTGTTGCAACCGCGCTAACACAGCCGCCAAAACTTCATCCTTCAGCGGATAACCGTATAGGTCGGTGTCTTCTGCCGTAATTTCCACCACTAGCAGACGCGGATCGATCGGCTCCTCCCTTTCTGCCGGACGAGCCCCCATCAGCCGATCATACGTCTGCAGTTCTAATGATTCCAGCCAGCCCAGTGAGCGCATCCCCATCACGAGCAGGGTGATGACTAGACTGGCGGCCAGCGGACCGCCCAGCTTGATTCGCCGGACGTCGCGCCGCTCAACCCCAGGGACCGGCTGAGGCGATCGCCCGGTTAATCCCGGCCAGGTGATGGGAATCTCGCTCGGGTTCTGATAAATCACAGGCAACCAACTAGCGCAGGGAAAGTCGCCCTCTAACCCCTGTAATTGCTCCCGGGCCTGCCGCACGGCCGGATAGAAGGCCTCGCCGCCAGAGAAGATGCGCAAGAAGTTCTGCAAAAACGCCTGAGCCACTGCATCTGGGATCGGCTCTCGCATCACAATTAGCTGGGGCAGGTTCAGATCGGCCAAGGCGCGAGCTAGACCGGAGCCATCGCAGGAGTTAAAGATGGCCAGTTTTAAGCCCCGGCCGATCGCTGCTTTTAGGGCGTTTTTTAATTGGCCGATGGATAATTGCTCAGTCGGGTTGATCAAAAACCGCCCGGTTGCATCCGCCGACTGACTGGTGCTATGACCGGCGAAAAACAGGATGTCCCAGCCTGACTCATGCCACAGCCAGCGATCTAGGTCCACTCGTTTGGGTTCAGTTAAAATCATCGCTTCGGCGTCGGGCAGATGCTCCAGCATCGCCCTATCCGGTTGAATATCGATCCCGTCACTGTACCCTAAAATCACCAAAATCTTCATTTGGCCAGGGGTTCTGGGCGGTGTCGGATTCACCCGCTCATACTCCTGGGCGCTTAAGGCCACTTCGGCCCTGGCGTAGTGTTCAAAAAATCGCCACAGGTGCCAGGGCAATTTCTGCAGCAGCGGGTCATCGGTTTCAATAATTACCCGCACCCCTTCGCTTGCCCCTAGCTTGGTGCGCAACTGCTGGTCAATATTGCGAAACCCAGCCGAATTCAACCATTGATTGAGGCCGCACTGCAGCTGCTCGCACAATCGCTGAAACTCGGCTTTAGACACGTTGGTCACCGCTTCAGCTTCGAACTCGATCCGGTCGCTCGTCGCCCCACGTCGCCAACTGAGACGACCGTAAAGCGCTTCATAAAGCACTCGCCAACGGTAGTAAAGTTCAGGCAGTTCGATCGCGGGGGGTAAGCTGCCAACGAATTTTACTGGCACTGTACTGCCTTCTAGCCAGAGTTGCGCCGTCACAATCGGGACGCCTTGGCGGCAATCGCCTTTGCCTAGATTTAAGACCACCAGCGGATTCATCAGGACCTCTCAGGCAGCTGTCAGACTACAAAATTTTCGCTGAAGCGATCGCCGTCAAGCTCGACTTGAAGCCGAAACTCGGTTCCCGGCATACACCAGAAGTGAGGCAGTTGGATATAGTCGTCTTGCTGGCGCGATTGGATCGACTGCAGCAGTTCATCGGCAGCGGAATAGATCGCCAGGGTCAACTTAGCTGGCACATGTCGACGCCCTTTCGGCGGATGAATTTGCGCCCGCACACCCACTCGTCCATCCGCCTCGGCCGTCAACTCCATTAGTAACACCACCGCCTGCGGCTCTGGCTCGGTGGTTAATTCGATCAGCTTCACTCGCTGTTCGTTCGCCCCACTGGCGGCGGCGATCCCTCTAAAACTGGCTGCTAGCGCCTGCGGCTCGGTTCCCAGAAAGGCTTCAATCGTCTGCCATCCCGCCTCAAATCGATGCTCAAACCAGCGACTCAGGGGCATCGCTGGGCTGGCGGCGGCCCTGCTGAGGCGGGTGAGGCGTTGCTGATACAGCTCTCGTCGCCAGTCTTCTCGCGCTAGCAGGGCGCCCCACATTTCAAACGGGACCGCCAGTCTGGGAAAGCCAATCCCCGGCTGACTCAATTGCTGGATTAGCTGCTCTGCCTGACCGCTGGAGAGGTTGGGCAGCGGCGCCAGGTCGGCTTTGGTCGCCGCCTCTGGACAAAATTGACAGGTGTTCCAGAAGACGTTGAGGTCTCGAACCAGGTCCTCTGCCGCTAAACTATAACTCCGATCAACGCTGTCATAGTCGGCCCGCTTTTTCAGCTGCTGATGAGTTGTATAGCCCCACACTCTCACCCACAGCTCGGCTAAATTCAGCTGGATGGCGAGGTAATAATCCGCCGCCCAATTTGGCATATCCACCCATTCTTGCGGCACTTCTAATTCTCTGCTATCCAATGTTTCGCTCGGGAGCAGGACGATCCGTTTGGCGGCCATCGTCAGGCTAACGCCGCTCACCATCTCCCAAATGCTCGGCAGCGCTGTTCGATCTGGCCAGACTGCTGCTGGCGCATATTCTGTTTGGAACCATGGCAGAAACACCTCCAAACACAGTTGATTCAGGTAAAAGCTGGCCCGACGATTCCGGCTCGCCTGAGTTTGGCTGTCCTGCCAGCTCTCTGCTTCCAGCTGCGGCCTGACCTCTAGCCACCATTCTGTGGGATCTGCAAATGTCAGATTCATTTAAACCTCTCCGTTCCCGAGAACGACGACTCTCTTAGGGTTGATTGCGATAATGCACCGTTAACCATTCCTCTAGAGCATTACTCATACTGCTTACTAGGTCAGGGCTCGGACAAATATGCAGGCTGGTTTGACTCCATTCCACTAATGCCCTCAGCAGTGCTTCTCGGGTCCGGGCCAGACGGCGCGAAACGCTATATTGCTTTAACCCTAGCTGTTGCGCTATTTGTTGCTGGGTTAACTCTGCTTGGTAGTAAAGCCGCAATAGTTCTCGCTGCTCGGTTACTAATTCACCAATCGCCTCAGCAATCACCTGGTTCAGTTGCGCCTGCTGCGCCGCTCGGATCTGTGCTTCTTCTTGTTTAATCATTGCCGCCATTAAGGACGGTTGCAGCGGATCACTCAGCTCGTCTTGCCATTCGCTAGACGCCTCATTGCCGCTGGGCCGGTTGAGCGAAGTCAAAGGTGGATAGGTGTACGCCCGCACCCATCTGACGCATTGGCTTAACCGTTGTTCTAGCGTCTCCGCTGTCAGCGCTGGCCCAGCCTCACTCAACTGCCGTTGTCGTTCGCGATTATAAAGCTGCGCTATGTCTCTCCATTTCTCTCGGTTCGGTTTTCGCAATTTCCGTGTAGCTGGCGGTCCGCACCCATACAGGGCTTTATAGCATTCCCAGGCCAGCCGATATTGACCGATCTCTATTGCAGTTAAGCCAGTATGACTCAACGATTCCAACAGGCGCTTTTTGCCCAGCCGCCGCAACAAGGTCCAACCCGTACAGATATCGGCTTCCTGTCGCTGCCGCAATGTATCTCTAATTAACGACGGATACGCTATCATCGCATAGCTTTTGAGGCTGGTCCCTCGTTTCGGATCATACCCGGCTAAAACCCTCTCCAGCTCTATGCTGGCCAACTGGAAGCAGTCCGATACCCGATACTGTGGTTGCTGCAGTACTCTCGTCGCTTTTTGCGCCGCCCAATAACACGCTTCTTGCAAATAAGCGCTCAGATGCCGACTGGCTAGGCCCCCAGGCTGCTTCCGCCACTGCCTATGCCAGTACAATGACCAAAATGTCTCTGTTCCTTCTCCCTCTCCCACCTCCCTTTGCTGTCTCTCCATACTCCGCCGCAACTCTCCATCCATCACCCAGCCCCCAAAGCTATCCGACTCAAATTTCATAAAGGTCGTAAAAATCTCAATCACACGCTTTCGCAATACCTTCTTCCTTTCTCTCGAATTCCTCTCTCTAGCTGCCCTATGACGCTGAAGCTATGATCAATATACTTCCTACCGACTTCAGGCTAAAGGCAGCCTTAAGGATAACAAGGTTTGATTGGACGAATGAGACCGGCAGACTGGCAAGGAAGAACAGCGACTTCGCATAACACAGCATTAATCCAGGCCATTCACCCAGGGACAGAATCGGGCCAGCGAGATTGAACAGGTAGCGCTCCAAAGCGAAGGCGTGACATTTGTCATACTCTAGACATGACATTTATTCAATGTGGACTCGGTCCTCAGCTTGGTATTATGCAATTGTCAAGATTAAATTATTCAATCCTCGCCCCTCTCAGGCTATGAATATGCTCTAGAAGCAGACGCTCAAAAGCTTATGAACAGAAGCAGCTCTTTTACCCATCTACCCAAGAGACCTCCCAAGCATCCACCCAAAAGACATCCGAAACGGCGGCGCTCTTCAACTGCTATTATCAGTTTTTCCAGCACCCTTTTCGCCATAGCGGGCGGCATCCTACTCGCCCTTAATATCGAGGTGAGTCAATATGGCTTTTTACTATTAGCAGGCAGTTCAAGCCAAATGCTGATTGCCAATCTGCTGCTCCGAAATCGCTGTATGATCGCCTATTCTCTGAGCTTATTTCTTTTCGTTGATTGTCTAGGGATATGGCGCTGGGTGCTCAGTTAATTACTGATGGGATAGGGCGCCGCCAACTCCGGAAGCAGGGACAGCTGGCGCCCACTTAACGGGATCGGTTGAATGGGGCAATTAGCCAGCGTCAACTGGCCGCGACGCTCGCGCTTCTGGCGGCTCAGTTTGGCCATAAAGCGATTGTCATACTGCCGATGACACACACTGCATAGCACTGCTAGGCGCGCATCGGGATTTTCCGGGTCGTGGTCCAGAGGGGACACTGTCAACACATACTGACCCGGCTTATCGATCGCCGCCAACGGTTGCCCGATTCGCGCTGCAAAGTCCGTCAGGCTTTCTCCTACTCGGCGACAGACTCGACCACAGGTCTGACAGGTCCAGTTCGCTCGCGTTTTCAGCCCCAGGGAGCGCACTTTCCAATTTTCGGGGTAGCGGTCCCACTCCATTGGCATGGGCAACCTCCTTTAACTTCTGGCAGTCAGGGGCGATTCACCATTCCCTTGCCAACTGGGACACATTCTCATCTCTGATCCTCAGCGATAAGCGAGCGTCTCTCATATTATCGCCATCAGCCGCAATGTGGTTGTTAGCCGCTACTAGATTTATAGCAATTCTCACTTGGGTTGAATACATCTCATGAAGACGGGGTATGGGGTGTAGGGTGTAGGGTGTAGTCAATGCAATTGAGAACCGCTATAGCTTCCCGAATCCAGTCGCTGTAGGAACTGCCATAATCTGGGATGGCGAATTGACGGGAGTTTTGTGCAAATAATTCAGTTTTCAATCTTAAATGGCCACCAAAAAATAACTCAATATGGCAAAGCCAATAGAGGATAAAACCGGAATTCATCTAAAATCGTACGAAAAATTAGTCTGATTTAGTTAAGCTGAAGTCGCCCCCTCTGGTATTTTAGACATGCTGTAGCGACCGCCTTTGCCCCGATGCCAGCGCTTCTTCCGAGCCCCCTCCGCCAGAATATTCGAGACTCGTTCGCGGGCTCCCTTGCGAGCCCATTGCGGGATCTTCTCCACAAAGATAGTGTCTACCACGCCGCCAATTTCAAAGACCTTTTTAGGTTGGCTTTCCAGGACCCCAGACACCACTTCAGGCAGAGGCGTCTTGCGAAATTCTTCCCGCACATACCGCTGCCAACCCCGGCGATTTGATTTGCCCTCACTAGAAGCTTTACTCGGCGACTTGGACGGACTGTCTTTTTTTTCAGTCGTTTGACGGTTTCGGGATATCTTGATTGGGGGTTTCACTGGCGCAGCGACAGTCGCTTCAGCTACCGGAGTCGCTGAGGCTGATTCTGGAGCTGGGGCAGTAACACCATTTCCATTCGAGGCCGTCTTTTTTTGATTCGAATCAAACATCTCAAGCACATCTTTCAGACTAGCGCGTTTCACTTTTAGAGCTTCTAATTGAGTCGTCAGCTCGGCTTCCTGGGCTAACAACTCCGAGTCAATTTTCAAGAGTTTCGCGAGAGCTGGATCAGTCATTTTTTGCCATCATCGAAGAGTTTACACAGATAGGATACTTGCACCAGAAGAATTTGGCAGCCCTTACCTAGAAAGAGACAACCTTACTACAAGAAAAATCAGGATTTTGGCTAACCATTAATTCTGTGAAGTTTGCCTATCTAAGTCACGTAGAGCGCTCCTAATCTTGCTCAAACAAATCCATATTAAGCAACAGATCTATGCTCTCTTCCTCGGCTGAAGGCGGTTTGGTCATCTGCTCTAACGACGGCGTCCTGGCCACTTGAACCGTTTCCTCCGCTCGCCGCTTATAGGCCGCGATGGCATGGGCGATCGCGGTCTGTCGTCGGGCTTGATCATGAGAAATAGAATAGACATTGTTGCCCAAACCCGGTGCATTCCATTTTCCCGTATCCGGATTCAGAAACGATCGAATGCGCGCCCATAACACCGCTTCATCTTCTGGCATATTCAGCTGTCGGGCCTGATGAAGCCAGTCGATATAGCCTCGGTCCAGGGCGGCTAACGGCGCTTGATTCGCCAGATCAATGCCGTTGAGTTCCTCCTGCAGAGAGAGTTGCAGCCCTTTGTGTTGGGCCTGCTGTTTGAGGACTCCCGCCTGCGTTTTGAGGCGCTTCAACTGCTTCTCATCTGCTTCCTCCGGAGAACTGGCGCCATGTTGATAGGAAAAGCTGCCTAGATTCCAGACTCCGTTACCGGGATCAATGTGGCCGTAAAACGCTGCGGTGTAACCTCCCTCTGGGGTGCGAGTCCCTTCGGCGCTACCGACGGCTCTGGCCACCAGGGAATCGGCGTCGCCTGCAAATAAGTCTGTGGCGCTCACCTCCTGCGCCTCCTTTAAAGGAAGCGGAGCAGCGGCATGAGTATTGGTCGCCCGATGAACCTGGATTCGGGGGGACGCCATCTCTCCCCCTCCCACAATTGGTGTATCGGAGGTAAGCGGCAAGGCTTCGATGGATGGCGGCTTCGGCTCAGATGGGGGTTCGATAGACTTGAGCGGAGAGGGCTCAAAATTCAGTGCTATGTCTGTCGCCCGGTTTCTTACCCAGTCTCTCTCCTGAGACGGCAGACTGGGGGTTGTCGCATCAGTGGTCAGACTAAAGTCCAGGGCGATCGCCTCAGCTTTGGCTGATTGGGCCGCGCCCAAGATAGTTGTTAAACTCACCCCTACCCCAAAAAATCGCTTCATGGCTCACCCAAGCGTTGCGCCCATTAATTCATCTTCCCGCTTTAAGTCAGCGGACATATTCAGGCTTGATTAAAATATAGTATAAATGTACTATTCATGACAATGACTAGCTGCTTGAGCAGACGGATAGGTCAACTGTCCCGTCTAATGTCTACTGCTGCATGGCCTACACCCACACCCATACCCTGTCTTCATCGCAATGTATGCTATACAAGCGAGAATTGCTGTATCCTCACAAGTTCCTCACACTGAGCTTCTAAACTTTTGAAGTTAGACCTGTAAACCAGAGGAATACACGGCGATGTTGTCTCGTCGTCGTGTTTTACATAAGTATCTATCTAGGGGGTTCCTATGAGTGACGACGCCATTCGCAATTACCTAAAGTCTATTGGTAAGACTCCCCTCCTCACCAAAGCCGATGAACAGCGATTGGGGGCGCAAGTCCAAGCCTTATCGCCACTCTTAGAGATTCCTGAAGCAGTCCGCACACAAGAGCAGCAAACGATTATCCGCCAGGGGCGACAAGCCAAAGATAAGTTGATTCGGGCTAATTTACGGCTGGTGGTCAACATTGCTAAGCGGTATCGCAATCGCGGGCTGGATCTGCTGGATTTGATTCAAGAGGGCAGTTTGGGGCTATCTCGGGCAGTGGAGAAATTTGATCCCGCCAAAGGGTATAAGTTCTCCACCTATTCCTACTGGTGGATCCGACAATCGATCACGCGGGCGATCGCCCAGCAAGCCCGCACTATTCGTTTACCCATACACATTACCGATAAACTCAACCGGCTCAAGAAACTTCAGCGGCAGCTTAGTCAAGATCTGAGGAGACAACCCACCTCACAAGAGCTAGCTGAAGCGATGGGAATGGAGTTGAAACAGTTTGAAAAGCTACTGAGCCAGTCACGGCGAACTACTTCTTTAGACCAATTGGTGGGGAAGGAGGATGACACGGTCCTATCCGCCCTGATTGCTGATGATACATCCAGACCAGACCAGTTCGTGGAGCTAGGGCTAATTCGGGATCATATCGATGCGTTAATGAATGATTTAAGCGCTCGGGAGCAGGTTGTGATCAAAGGTCGCTATGGTCTAGAGGATGGCTCTCCACAATCTTTAAATGCATTAGCCAAGATGCTAGGCGGAATCAGTCGGGAGCGGGTTCGACAATTGGAACAGTCGGGAATGAGGAAACTCAAGGCAGCCTTGAAGAAGGAACAAGGTCTGAGCGTATCAGATTCCTCGCGTAACCATCAAAACGGTAAAACTCCATCCGGTTTTTCGACTGCTCCAGACAGGAGCAATCTGGTCTCTCTTTCACATTCAAGGAAGAAGATCGCCAGCCTCTCTGCTTAACGCTTCCCGATGGCGACAGGGCTATCCGCCATATTGAATTTCTTTTCCTTAACCCAACTGACAGCATCGGCAAAAGCATCCCCCGCCTGAACCGTCTTTCAAAAGATATTTTTTCCCCAAAGAATACCTTGCCAGTCGCTCGGAATTAGGCGCTGACTAACCGATACAAACTCGATCAATGGTCTCCCTTGCTATCAGTTCGCCCAGGTAAATTTTGCCTTGACATCAGTCGCAAATTTCTTTTGCAGGAGCTTAGGGAGCTACAGATTTAGATTTGGCGCTAATTTTTGATGTATAACTGTCGCCGCTTCAATTCATCAGCTATAGGCGTCAACCCTACAATTGTTTTGAGTCTCCATCTATTCATGCCGTGAAATTTAACGATTCGGTTGGTTTCCTCGTTCTGGTTATTTCGCTTATCATTCTGTGGCAGTTCCGCCAGATCTTATTACTGGTCTTCACTGCGGTTGTGCTAGCGATCGCCCTCAACAGTTTAGTGCGGCGGATAGTCAAGGGTTTGAGAATTCTACGCAGCGGGGCGGTTCTGATCGCGCTCGGCCTGGTGTTATTGGGCGGCGCTTTGTTGATGGTCTTGGTGGTTCCTCAATTTATCAATCAATTTCAGCAATTACTCGAAAAGATTCCCAAAGGATTTGAACAATTTGTCGATTGGGTTGACGCGCTAATGCAAAATCCCCCAGTCTGGCTGCCCAATCCAGAGGAAATGCCTGATCTCTCTGATCTGATTCAACAAATTGGGGCTTTTGCTGGCATCGCGTTTGGCAACTTTCTCACCTTTTTCTCCGATTCCTTCACGGTTCTCTTACAACTGTTGTTGGTAATCGTGCTAACCCTAATGATATTGGCCGATCCGTCGGCCTACCGCAAGTTGTTATTGCGGTTGTTCCCTTCCTTCTACAGGCGGCGAGCTGACGAAATCCTCTCGAAATGCGAAATTGCATTGCTCAGCTGGATGGGAGGAGTATCCTTTAACTCTTTGTTTGTAGCGACCTTATGCGGTCTGGGTCTTTTACTGTTGAGGGTGGAATTTGCCTTTACCCATGCCGTGGTGGCGGGTATCTTCAACTTTGTTCCCAATATCGGTCCATTTCTGAGCGTGGCGTTCCCCCTATCAGTCGCCCTGCTCGACTCTGTCGGCAAAGCGATCGCAGTCATTATTCTCTACCTGATTATTCAGAACCTGGAAAGTTATTGGTTCAGCCCGATGGTGATGATGCAGCAGGTTTCGCTACTGCCAGCCGCCACCTTGATCGCCCAACTCTTTTTTACAACTTTCTTTGGCCCACTTGGATTGATACTAGCTCTCCCCCTGGCTGTGATCACTAAAACCTGGCTCGAAGAAGCGTGGATCAAAGATATTCTAGACCAACGAAAAATCCCCCCAGACAAATGGCCGCTAAAAGATTTACCCCCAAACGATGTCGCCACATCGCTGTCTGATTTAAACCGGGAAAGGCCGATAGGGAAAGAAGTTAGAAGTCAGAAGCCAGAAGTCGGCAAGGAACTGGATCCTGACTCCTGACTTCGCCCCGGCATTACCTGGGCTAGAGCTAACTGCCCAACAAGTCTTTGAGCGGGCTGGCTTAGCAAACTAAGCGTTCACCGATTTTCCGGCTCTTGTGTTTCAAGTTCCAGGGCGGCGGCCTCCAATTCCATCTCCAGCTGTGCGGCTGTAGGCAAGCTGCCTTGCAGCGCTAGAGGCAGGTCATCCTGTAATTTATAAGTGGCAATGCCAATTGGATTATGTACCGTATCCAGAGCATACTCCACAATCGTTCGATCTTTTGAACGGCATAGGACAATACCGATAGTTGACGCATCGGGTTCAGTCCGAAGTTGGCGATTCACAGCCGCCACATAGAAATTCATTTTGCCGGAGAATTCTGGCTCA
>JAKSDM010001023.1 GCA_022360135.1 Pseudanabaenales cyanobacterium
AGGTAGGTTCCCCATACAGACTGGGCATTGTCTACAATGCCCAAACTGCGGTCATCAAACAGCGATTCATAGGTCGGTGAGTTATTGTCGGTCTGATCGGGAATCACCAGCTGTGAGCGCCCCTGATGGATTTCGTAGCCAGCGACGGGAAGACCCTGCTGAGGATATTTGGAGGTTACTAACCGTTGACGCGCGATCTTGTGCTGAGTGATGACCGTTCTTAAAGGCACTAAACCCAATCCTCGATACCGGCCTTCGTGGCCTTCAATACCTTCTGGATCCGCCAAAAATTGGCCCATAATCTGAAAGCCGCCACAAATTCCCACAACCGTTCCCCCGGCTGCAGCGTAATTCTGGATTGCTTCCGCCATTCCAGTCTGCTGCAGAATCAGAAGATCAGCGATGGCAGTTCTTGTACCTGGCAAAATGATGGCGTCGGGATAGCCCAACTGATTTTTGGGACTTAGATATTTAACCGTGACTGACGGCTCAAATTCTAAGGGGTCAAAGTCAGTAAAATTGGAAATCCGTGGCAGTCGGATGACGGAAATTGTGACATCGCCCTGTTTTAGAGAAGGTTGACGATTAAACAGGGAGAGGGAGTCCTCGGCTGGAAACACCTCGTCTAACCAAGGAACCACCCCTAAAACAGGAATACCGACTCGATTCTCTAACCATTCGATACCCGACTGCAGTAGCTCTTTCTGACCTCTGAATTTGTTGATCACAATCCCTTTGATCAGTGATCGCTCTTCCGGCTCCAGCAATTCCAAGGTCCCCACAATGTGAGCAAATACTCCACCCCGATCAATATCGGCCACCAAGATAGTCGGGGCCTGAAGGTGGGTGGCGACCCGCATATTGGTCATATCACAATGCTTCAGGTTGATTTCCGCTGGACTCCCCGCCCCTTCACAAACTAGCAAGTCAAAATCCTGGCTGAGTCGGGCGAGGCAATCCTGAATCGTTTGCCAACCTGTTTCAAAATATTGGTCGTAGTAATCCGCCGCTGATACTTTTCCGACTGGCTTACCCTTAAGCACCACCTGAGATGTCATATTACCTAGCGGCTTGATTAAGACGGGATTCATCTCTACCTGGGGAGAAACTTTTGCAGCCCAAGCTTGAACGGCCTGAGCAAACCCAATTTCTGCTCCAGTTGCAGTGACATAAGCATTAAGGGCCATGTTTTGCCCCTTAAATGGAGCCACTCGCCATCCACGACGACTCAGTATGCGACAGAGTGCGGCGGTCAGCAAGGTTTTTCCCACGTGGGATGATGTTCCCACCACCATGATGGCCTTCATTCAAAGTCTCCAAGCAGTCACGACCAAACCAGGAATTTGCGCTGACTTCTATCAAAGCGGTCAATTAAGTTGCCTGAGTCAACCCCTCTGCTCTGAATCGGGTTAGCGCCAGCGATCATTACAGCCAACTGGGCAAACGTAACCAGCGGTTCACCGCATTATATATGTGATCCTTTAAGGCCGGGGTAGGGTCCGGACAAGCTTGACTTTTCCACTGACTAATCAGCTGTCGGCCTAGCGGTGTTAAGCAAAAGCGATCGGTAATTCCTTGACCATCCACTTCTCGCCGCAGTAGCCCCACTTCAATTAACCAAAGGAGTTCATTCTCCGTCGCCAATTCAGAGAGCGGCCGGTTGGTATACCCGTTGTGAACGCCTCGATTTTCTGCAATCGCACTGATGGGCACACTCTGCGATCCCATATCCGCTAGCAGCTGACCTCGAAAAGGACCACAGCGAATTGCCCTGGCGGCTCGGACCATAGTGCGAGAAGGATATTGAATAAGATGCGAAAGGCTAGGTTCAGTAGAATCCATAATATTGCGTTGATATTAACCGCTACTATTGCTTCAGAGAAGGGCCAAAAATAGAGGGAAACTTAAAATTCTGTAGCTGCAGATACCTTCTGACGCCTTTTGGCTTGATATATCTTTTCTTCAGGAAAGGAGTGAGTTGTTTTTGGGAATCGATTTTACAATATATTGTAAATAGAAAATTTAGGCCTCTAGGGTTCCGGTTCAGATTTAGTCTTTCGGTTATAGACTTGAACGTCTGGTCCAAGAGAGGCAGCTAATTATCCCCTTTTGTTGGGTTCAGCTAGCTAGCTCGGGGTTAATAATTAGTTACACGGCGGGACAAAAGCCCGGGAGAGACAGTTGGCGGAGTGTATGCTCTGTCTCGCTCTCCCGGGCTTTTCGCGAGCTAAATGAATTGCTTGGTTGGAGAATATTTCAACCTTCACCCTTTTCAAACTGTCTATTCAGGGTTACTAGTTCAATGACTGACAATCCCCTATTTCAGAGTCCAAAATCCGACGATGGCCTCACAGAAGCTAATCGCGCCCTTGAGCGAGAAGCTCAACTACCTTTGAGCGGTTGGCAACAGGAGGTTTCTAGGGGGCTGGAATTTGGCTTAGAGGCGGCTGAGAGTATCCGCGATCGCTCCATTCCCACCTTCTCACGGGGAGAGTTGCCCCACTTCGCGGGTATCAACACCTTCCTTAAAGCCCCTTACATCGAAGATGTCCGTAAGGTGGGAGAGTACGATGCGGCTGTGGTCGGCGTTCCCCATGACTCGGGGACGACCTATCGCCCCGGAACTCGATTTGGTCCCCAGGGAATCCGTCGTATTTCCGCCCTCTATACCCCCTACAACTTTGAGTTAGGAGTTGATTTACGAGAACAAATCACCCTTTGCGATGTTGGGGATATCTTCACCATTCCAGCTAACAACGAAAAATCATTTGACCAGATTTCTAAAGGTATCGCCCACATTTTCAGTTCGGGCGCTTTTCCCATCATCTTGGGCGGTGACCACTCCATTGGCTTCCCCACCGTTCGGGGTGTCTGTCGCCATCTAGGGGATAAGAAGGTGGGTATCATTCACTTCGATCGCCATGTCGATACTCAGGAGACCGATCTGGATGAGCGAATGCACACCTGCCCTTGGTTCCACGCCACCAATATGAAGAATGCCCCGGCCAAGAATCTGGTGCAATTAGGCATTGGCGGTTGGCAGGTGCCTCGACAAGGGGTTAAGGTCTGCCGCGAGCGGGCTACAAATATCCTGACCGTTACCGACATTACGGAAATTGGGTTAGACGCCGCCGTCGAGTTTGCCCTAGAGCGCGCCCTTGATGGGACGGACTGCGTTTACATTAGCTTTGATATCGACTGCATTGACGCTGGCTTCGTTCCTGGCACTGGCTGGCCTGAACCAGGCGGCCTGCTTCCTCGCGAAGCCCTCTACCTGCTGGGCAAAATCATCCAGAAAGCGCCTGTTTGTGGCCTTGAAGTGGTAGAGGTTTCGCCCCCCTACGACATCAGCGACATGACAGCGCTGATGGCGACTCGGGTGATCTGCGACGCCATGGCGCATTTGGTCATTTCAGGACAGCTGCCTCGACCTCAAAAACCCGCTTATATTCATGCCGAAGCCAACCTGGAGGTCGATGAGAAGTGGCAGTGAAGGCGGTAGGCGGTAGGCAGGGAAATATAGCGGTTCATTCATTTGCCTCAACCACACCCTACACCCCATACCCCACATCCTGCCTTCACTGAGATATATTCCAAGTCACACCTATGCACGAAACCGATATGACCAAGGCGTTAATCATGACGGTGAGAGACTGGTGGGAATCTCAACCAGAAAGGCCGCCGGTCGAAAAAATCCACCTGATTGTTGGGCGCTTCACCTGCGTTGAACCCGTCAGCCTCCAATTTGCTTTTGAGGTGCAAACCCGTAATACCTTTCTAGAGGACGCTGAACTGGTGATTCGGGAAACGCCGCTGATTGCGTTTTGCCATCCCTGTCAGCAACAATACCAACCAGAAATGGGGCTGTGTTATGCCTGTCCTACTTGTGGCTCCCCGATGGAAGACATTTGCTCAGGCAGAGAGTTGAAAATTGACCGAATAGAATATGCCCTTAACGATTGACCATGCACCAAACTTTCGACGCCGCTCTCGGCATCAATTTACTCCACGCTAATCAGGCAGACGCCGACCATAATCGAGCCCACTTCGATGAATGGGAAATTATCTGCTTCAATATCATGAGCAGTCCTGGCGCTGGTAAGACAGTTCTCTTAGAACGGACGCTTGAGGCGCTGCGAGATCGCCTCAAAATCGCTGTCATCGAAGGAGATATGACAACCGAACTCGACGCCGATCGCCTACGCCAATACGGTGCGCCCGTGATCGCTATCAACACCGGACGTTCCTGCCACCTGGACGCCAAAATGGTGGCGGGCGGCATCCACCGACTAAAACACGAATTCAACCCGGCAGAGTTTGACTTGGTGCTGGTTGAGAACGTCGGCAACCTCGTCTGTCCAGCCGAATTCGAAGTCGGGGAACATGCTAAAGTCGCTCTCCTCAGCATCACCGAAGGCGAAGACAAACCGCTTAAATATCCCATTATGTTTCAGGAAGCCGATTGCTTGATCATCACCAAAATGGATTTAGCCCCCTACTTAGACATTGATATCCAACGCATTGAAGCCAACATCCGCCAGCTTAACCCCCATGTCACTATCATTCCTATTTCAGCTAAGACCGGTGAGGGTCTAGAAGCGTGGTTTAAGTGGGTGCAATCTCAAATTGCTTAATGCAACAACCAAATCCCGGTATGGGTTATCCCCGAATCATCGGGACGAACCAGGAGGAAATGGAGTCCTTTGCTTTGTTGCTTTCGCTGCTCAAAGGTTTGGGCGGCCGCTGAGACGGCCGGGTCTTCGAAGGTAGCGACTATCCAGCGATCTACGAGACTGGCTTCGAGGATTAACCCGTCTGGAGCGCCAGAAATATAATTCAGGCTGACAGGAGACGTGTCTTGCAGCCACAGTGCTAGAGGCATAGAACGCCGTCCGCCATCAATCACAACGCCTGGAATCGGAATCGTACTTGGCAGTCCCAGTTGCAACGGCTTCAGCGCTTCAGGGATGGACTGAATGGGAATGGGTGCATGGGTAAAAAACTGTTGTAGGTCAGCCGCTGCGATCGCAGTAAAGCCCCACTTCTCGCCTAAAAGCGCCTCTGGCATTGGGTTTGGCGGCGGCGGATCCAAAGCCAAGGGATCATAGGCTGCTGCCGTGTAATTGGGTAAGGCGGAGTACTCGCTGGCTCGCTGAATCAGCCATTGTTTCAAAGTCGGCGTGTCGCGGGTCGGGTGTACTTTGACGCCCAGAGGCTGACAGGCGGCTTGCAAAAGGCTCAGGGCTTGCGGCCGAAACACCTGCAGCTGGTCAGGAAGACCTTTGTCGCTCGCCGCCGCCAATTCAAGCTGACTTCTTAGCCAAACTGAATTGGCCTCTGACTGGGGACAGAAAGCGCTGAAGGCGAACTCCTGATGCGGGTCACAAACTAACAACTCCCAAAGTGGGCGTTCTTGGTCATCTTGAAGGGGACGACGATAGAAATCAGCCTGCCAAGTTTTCATCCTATGACATTACACTCGACAAGATAGGGGTGATACTGACTGAGTTGTCGGAGGTGTAAATCTGAGTCACATATTCAGCCACCATGCGGTCTGTATTGAAAATCGGAGCCGTGGAACGGATTGAGGCTTTCATCATCTTTACCCATCCTTGCGGGACGCCATTGGCGTCGCGGTTGTAGAAAAGTCGGGCCATTTCCGTCTCCAGGATGTGATAAAGGGATTCAGCGTCAATCTGATCCTGGATTTCCTGATCGCTGGTGTGCATGTCTTCTCCAATCGCCCAGCCGTTGAGCCCTGTTCCGTTGGCGCTTGCCTGATAGCCTTCGCACCACCAGCCATCCAATACGCTGCAATTGACACCGCCATTGAGCGAAACCTTCTGTCCACTGGTGCCGGAGGCTTCTAGCGGGCGGCGCGGGTTGTTGAGCCAAACGTCTACACCCTGTACTAGTATCTTAGCGGTATGTATATCGTAGTCTTCAACCAGAGCGACGCGATCGCGCAGGGTTGGATGACGGCACCATTCCATCAACCGTTGGATAATCCGCTTACCCTCGTCATCAGCTGGATGAGCCTTGCCTGAAAAAATCAGTTGAATGGGGCGTTTAGCATTAGACAGGATCCGCAAGGAGCGCTGAAAGTCTCGAAATATCAGGGCCCCTCGCTTATAGGGACTAAACCGACGGGCAAAACCAATCGTTAAGGTTTTGGGGTCCAGCAGGCGATCAATAGCGGCGATGTCGTCTGGAGCTTCTCTACGGTCTAACCGAGATTGTTTAACCTTGGCGCGGGTATAGGCGATCAGGCGTTCCTTCAAAATACAGTGTCGGCGCCAAAGTTCAGCATCTGGAATATCTTCCACCTTGGCCCAAAGCTCAGGATTGACGATTTGGCGAGACCAATCTTCCCCCAGATATTGGGCGTATAGGTCGCTCATTAGCGGCGATGTCCAGGTGCGCACATGGACGCCGTTGGTGATGTGGCCAATGGGCACTTCATCCTCAGAGCGATCAGGATAGAGGATATTCCATATCTGCCGCGAGACCCGACCATGCAATTCACTCACACCGTTGGCTGTGCGGGTCATTCTCAGAGCCAGCACTGTTATCCCGAAAGGCTCCCACGGATCTCCCAGACGACGAGCGCCCAAGGCCAAGAATTGCTCTCGAGTCAGATCTAACTTGGGCCAGTAATCGGCGAAGAAGGAATCCATCATATCGGCGGAGAAGACATCATAAGCTGCCTGGACGGGAGTATGGGTAGTGAAGACAGCGCGCTCGCGCACCTTGGCCTCCACATCATAGAAAGATTCGCCCGTTTGCTCCATTTCTTGACGAGCAATTTCCAACAGGGCAAACGCAGCATGCCCTTCATTCACATGGAAAACTGAGGCCTCAATTTCTAGCGCCTGGAGAATTTTTGCGCCGCCGATACCCAGGAGAACTTCCTGGGCGATTCGGGTTTCGCGATTACCGCCATAGAGGCGCCCTGTAAGCCAGCGGTCAATCGGATCATTATCTTCGCGATCGGTGTCCAGAAGGTACAAATCTACTCGTCCCACCCGCGCCTTCCAAACCTGCACCCGCACCATTCGTTGGCGGATACTCAGCTTGACTGTGATGGGTTGGCCATATTCGCCTCGCACCAACTCCAAAGGCATGTGGTCAAAGTCGCTGTCGATGTAATAGTCCTCCTGCCAGCCGCTCCGATTTAAGCGCTGACGAAAATAACCCTGGCGGTAGAGGAGTCCCATACCCACCATCGGCGCCCCCAGATCAGAAGCAGATTTAAGATGATCCCCAGCCAATACGCCTAATCCGCCGCAATAAATCGGCAAAGATTCATGGATGCCAAATTCAACACAAAAGTAGACAATCGGGCGCTCAGGGGAAATCTGTGGAGCCGCTCGGCTAGCCCATGTATCTTGCTCCGTCATGTAGGCGTCAAACTGCTGGGTAAGCGACTGCAGCCGCTTGAGATATTGGGGATCCTCGGCCAACTGAGAAAGGCGCTCATAAGAAACAGATTCCAACAACGCCACCGGATTGTGGTTACAGGTTTGCCAAATGTTGGGATCAATAATGCTAAACAAAGAGAGGCGCTCCGTTGTCCAGCTCCACCAATAGTTGTAGGCTAGGTCCGCCAGGTATCGGAGAGGTTGCGGCAACCTTGCTCTCAATTGCGATATTGGATTCATATAACTCTGCACCGTAGATCTTCAGGAAAGCCGATACGAATTAGCTCATACCCCACTCTGAAAGGGATTGGCGGAGTTTAAGGGCTTTATCCACTTTAGAAAACTTCCCCCCAGAAATCGTAATTTGTTTGGAAAACATTATGAAGTTTTCAACTAGCATCGCTAATAATCTTGACTCCCCTAGACGTACGTATATGCTAGGATTTCTGCGCACAATTTAAGTCGTTAACCGCTAAAACTGAAATTTTGTTTGAGATATCCAACCGATAGCAATTCTCACTTGTGTGAAATACATCTCAGTGACGGCGGGGTATCGGGTGTGAAGCGTAATCAACGCCAATGGCGACCACCAGATGATGGATGGATTGTTGGATGGAGCATTTGGCCGATCGCCTTCCCTAGTTATTCCTGTTTGTCCGATAAACTCCTAAGCAATCTAACCTGAGAGCGGGTTAGAAATTGCCCAGAAGCTAGTCTCCTTGTTTAACCGTCTTTCTTTGGGGTTGATTGGGAAACAGCAAAGAAAGGCAGTTAGCATCACTGTATCAGTTAGCATCAATTGATATAGCATTACTAGCCATTTTGAATAACCCACGGCGTTATCCTATGAATCTCACCCTGACTCAATTTGGGACCCAGATGTCTAACCTGACAGGGGTACGAGCCATTATGAAGGATATCAATGAAACCCTTCAGGTAGAAAAGGGAAGAGAGTTTATCAATTTGAGCGCGGGCAACCCGGTGGTTTTGCCTGAGGTTGAACAGCTCTGGCGAGACTGTACGGCTGAATTGTTGGCCAGTTCTGAGTATGGCGAAGTAGTCTGTCGCTACGGTTCTAGCCAAGGCTACCGCCCTTTTATTGAGGCTGTGCTGAATGATTTCAACCCTCGCTACGGGCTGAATCTAACCGATCGCAATATCCTGATCACCCCCGGCAGTCAGGCGCTCTACTTCTTGGCCGCCAATGCTCTGGGGGGACACACCCAGGACGGCGACTTGAAGGAAATTGTGCTGCCCCTCAGCCCTGATTACACTGGATACGG
>JAKSDM010000047.1 GCA_022360135.1 Pseudanabaenales cyanobacterium
AGAAGCTAAACTCTAATATCTTCGTTGAAATATAATCTGTAGTACATTTCTATTGCTGAATGTGGGTTGTTAAGATCATCGGCCTCAACAAAGCCGGTGACGACTGCGCCAGGACAAAGCACCGTTGAAGTGACATTGGTACCAGAAAGTTCTTGGGCGATCGCCTGAGAAAATGAGACAACAAAGGCTTTGGTGGCGTAATAAACTGCTTGCAAAGGCCCTGGTATAAAGCCTGCGGTCGACGCCACATGCAAAATTTTCCCGGAATTTCGGCTGACCATCCCTTGCAAGTACAAATGCGTCAGGTTAACCAAAGAGACCATATTGACCTGCATTATGGCTTGATCTTTCGCAAGGTCACGTTTATAGAATTTCCCGTGGCCGCCAAAGCCAGCATTATTAATCAGGACATCGATTTGGATTCCAGCTGCTTCCGTGAGCGTAAATATTTTTTCAGCCGAATCAGGGTGCGCCAGGTCAGCAGCAATGACGGTCGCTTTTATGCCGTAAGCTTTCTCTAACTCTGATTTCAAGTCGTTAAGAGCCTTTTCACGACGAGCAACTAATACAAGGTCTCCGCCTTTTGCTGCATGCAATCGGGCGAGTTCAGCGCCAATAACGCTTGATGCGTCTGTCACTAATGCGGTATTACCCATCATGATTTCCTTTTTTCATGATTGTGGACACAGTCACCCTGTGTATTGCCATATCCACAGGGTAACGAGTGTGTCGAGCGGCCATCGGGCTAAGACGCCTGCAAATGTTGTCAAGCGTCAGCATGGACCTCACTAGATGAATGATTTCATGAAGTTGGAAATGCCTTCAACGGCGGGATCGACATATTCCGGCCGCCAATACAAATCAAAGTGTCCAGCCCCCTTGGCAACCAGTTTTTCTTTGGGGCCATTAATGGCGTCATAAAATTTTATCGCCCCATCCGCCGTAATGGCTTGATCGCCGTAAACCACGTACACAGGAATGGCATCGAGCAGGTGTGTAAAGTTGTACGCTGAAAAACTCAAGACTGAATTCATCGACATTAAACTCAGCCCATTCTGCCAATTAGGCACATCTCCGGGCTTGCCCGGTAGATAATATTCCCTCATTCCAACCCCGATGGGCCGAGCCGTTTTTATCTCTTCCTCTGTCTCGGGCACCATTTTAATCAGGGTGTCCTCGCCAGTTACAAAGTATTTTTGACGGGCCGCCGCTCCTTGCGGCATTAGATTTGCTCTTAAATTAGTTGGACTCCCCATGAGTTGCAGATAATCACTTGCGCTGGTTAGATAGGGACTCACCAGCGCCACGGCCTTTATCCGAGAGTCAAGTGCGGCTGCATGGGATGCGTATCCCGCGCCTGCGCACATACCCATGCTAAAAACATTGTCCCCATCCACCGCTTCAAGGGTCCTGAGGAAACTGACTGAATTGTAGATATCTTCTGTGATTCTGTAGGGATCTTGTAACAGAGGATGCCCCTCACTCTCACCAAATCCCCTGGGGTCAAACGCTAGGGTGATAAACCCCTGCTGACTCAATTTTTCGGCATACAGCCCAATGGTCTGCTCTTTCACCCCAGTTGCGGGTGGATTAATCACAATAGCCGGTCTTTTCTCGCCTTCAACGTAATCGCCTGGCAGGTAGAGATAGGCGGCAATTTTTTCGCCAGCGCTGTCATAACTCACGATGTTTTTCCCAGGCTTTAGATCTTGATTGGCCACTTGTTTGTACGCCCCATCTAAATTAGACACTTGATTGATCTCAGCCCCTGCATAACGTGCTTCTGGTTGGGAACATCCAGATAGAACAACTGCTCCGATTAAACAACTCGCAACAATCATAGTTAGGGATTTCATTTTGTTTTCCTCATAAACCTAATCAAATTTCAGGCGTGCGCGGCTCGAAGTCTAGCTGCAGCTAGGATTATGTTTGCAACGTGGAATCTCCTTGCTGGCGAACAATGCTTTTGTGGGCAGTACTGGTTTCCTGATTCATCTTGTTTCAAGGAAATAAATTTGAATGAACATTCAATCTAATTTGGGCAAAAAAAATTACTCTGCTTTTAGCCCATCCCAACAGGCTTGAGCTGCACCCACTCGGTGTTCATCAGTAATATCTAGCAACCCTGACAACTGCAGCTTGGCCGTACCGATTATAGTCCCGTGTATGAGGGAAAGGATAAGCCGAGGATCCATTTTTTTGAGATGACCCGATTCGCACCCCTCCGTGATAAATCCAGCCAAAGGAGCATGGTATCGTTTGCCTGCTTCTTTCGCCTCCTCCGATATCAAGGGAGAAATTGAACATTGCTCAATGAACGATAACTTCGTCGGCTTTGATAATTGGTAGTTGAGGGAATTCTGCCACATCAAGAAAAACCTCTCCTGATAGGGAGCCTTGATGTCATACCCCTGAAAAGCTGCATCGGCCATCTCTTTTTTTAGATCGAGATACAGATGATTAATGATCGCTTCTTTACTCGGGAAGTAATGATAAATGGTCCCGGCCGACACCCTAGAGCGCTTGCTAATCTGGGACACAGGCGTAGCGTGAAGGCCGTTCTCGGCAATCAGCTCCAGGGTTGCGTCCAGAATGCGCTGCTTTTTGTCTGTAGATTGAACGTCCACTCTAGTATGATGCTCAATTTTTGAGATTCTGTCAATACTAACTGAGTCAACTACAGATCTGAATTGATTTTATTCCAGCTTCTCCATCCCCATCCCCTGAA
>JAKSDM010000849.1 GCA_022360135.1 Pseudanabaenales cyanobacterium
CATCATTAGAGCAATGCAAAACCAGCTCAAGACATAGAACCTATAGTAGTCCTGCCAGAGTTTAGGTAAGCTATTCATCAAAAAACTGGCGGCTTCCTCTTCGAAAACTAACCAAAACCCTATCTTGAAACTAGGAGTACTAATACTCCTACGAAGGATATTGCTGAAGAGCAGTATGATTTTGCAAAATTTTGAACAAATCTTCAAACTTCCAGTTACCATTTTATCCTTAGGATCAGCAACGCTTATAGGGAGAAGACAAAGCCAACGTTCTATAGACAGTGCAGTTGCGCTTCCGGATAGGCCGCTTGTCATCTGAAGAGAGGTTTTAGATTGATAAAGTCAGTCTAATTGTCTAATTAGGGAGGCTCAGGAAGAAAAATCAGTCTCATAACGTGTGGTGCAGTTCATCTCATAAAGTCATCTTATAAAGAACTCAATGATGAAATGATGGGTAGTTCGAAAATATTGTTTGGTTTGATTTACTTGGAAAGATGCTTTTATGAACCTTTTTTTGCTCGCTTGGAATCTATCTAATGAAAAAGAGCCTTTGGTTTTGTCTGAAATTGATCATATGAAGGCTGTTTACCAACTTCTAGATCCTAATACCCTCTGGTCTTTTGGTAAGGGAAGTTCTGTATTTGCAGCATCAATGCACACTGCAAATGAGGCTGCTGCGCCCAGGATTTATGTCAAGCGCAGTGAGAATCAAGTGGTGCTATATGAGGGATCTCTAGTTGATCGGACAAGCAGCTTTGATGCTCATGATGCTGAAGATCTTGCTTTACACTGGAATGATTTACCGCATGCTCTAGAGGGACAATTTGTCACAGCACGGGTCAGGAACAATCCGCCAAGCATTGAGATAATCAATGACGCCCTAGGATTTTGTCAAGTGTATTACACTTATTGGGATAATACGTGGCTGATTAGTAACAGTTCATTGCTGCTAAGTCGCATTAGTAATATCAGTGAATTGGATTCACTGGGAGTAAGCCTTTTCTTATGCAAGGGTTCAGGAGGGAGCGATCGTACATTACGGCGCGGCATTAGAGTAATGCCAGGGGGTCAGCATTGGAAGTGGGAAAAAGGTTTTACAGAACCTCAGCGCGTAACTTATTTTGACCGCGCTCAGTTATCCCGCCAGCGTCAAGGGACACTAACCAAGGCGGATGTTGAACAACTTGCTGGTGAACTGATACAAACTTGCAAGACTCTGGCTCAAAATTTTGGATCATTGGACTGTCCCATAACAGCTGGACGAGATTCACGTCTTATGGCAGCCTTGTTGATTCGAGGTGAAATAGAAGCGCAGTACTTCACGAATGGTCTCCGTGAATCTCCTGACGTTCGAATAGGAAGTCAAATTGCACGCCAGTTCAACTTACCTTATAGAAGTGAGACGGAAGAAGCAGTAAACGATGCTTTCATCAGAAGTTGGGAAGATGCTAGCAGACGATTGATACAACAAAACGATGGCATGCTTTCTTTACGGAGTATCAATTATGCTTCTAAACAGCCCTTATCGGTAGAACGTCTAGGCGTTACACTTTATGGCGCAGGAGGAGAACTTGCCCGAGGATCCTATAATTCAGCTCAATTTTTATTGAGTAGCCATAGCTTCGACTCTGTTCAGAAGCATTTGAGTAAAATTTTTATCGGCAATAAGAAAGAACTACTCCATCCAGAGACAATAGTGACGCTACAGAAGTATATAGAAAAGTTCGTACAGCAGATTATTGATGAGGGATTTTCCCCCATAGATGCGCCAGATATTTTTCATTCATATGAACAGGTGCGGCGTTGGATAGGTATCCACATATCGGCAAAGCAATCAGCTCATAAGGACGCCTTTTCCCCATTCTGCACGCGTCCCTTTATCAAAGCCGCTTATTCGATATCGGCCCTGCGCCGATATTCTGAGTACATACACTACCAATTACTAGACTTCTTGGCGCCGGATTTACATCGGTTTCCTTTTATGAAAAGCTGGCCTCCTCAGCAACCGATGATTAATCTTTTCTATTCGTTCTGGGATCGAACACTGAAAAAAAGCATAGCAATGCCAATTAACAAAATCGTGACTGGCAAATCAAAATCTATTACTCTCGATATTAATCATCAACTTAAGAAATTCCATAGGTTAGAGTTTAAAAGATCTCAGCTCAGAGAACTTTGTTTGGACCAAGCTAATTCATCACTTTGGAATTTTATTGATCGCTCTCAATTCGAGCGCATTACATCCGGTGACACTAATCCAGCGGAGCGGCAACGGCACCTAATTCTTTTGTGGCATATATTCACCTTGTTTCAATATGCAGATATGATGGGTTGTTGATATGAAATTATCAGAACTGGCTCTTCAAATCTCAGATCGGCGCCAGAGAGACTCCTCTCTCTATGAGTTGTCATGCACTGCAATTTGCTCATTTGGTTTGGAGCAACAGTGAGGACAGGCCGTCAAACATTCCTAAGATCTAAGTGTAAGAGGCGTTGTCAGGATATTAGAAGTAGGTCTTCTGCTCAATTTTGGGTATTGAGTTCTGACAATTTCTCTCAAAGTGTCTTTGCATCTAACACAGCTTGGTAAACCGATTTGAGTTGTCTGGCAACAACGGGCCAAGCGTAATGTTCTCGAACATAAGTCTGACAATCATGGCTGCTAGGTAACTTACGCTGACCAGATAAAGCCTCTAAAATACCTTGGGTAAGGTGTTCAACAGAGCTCCCCGCCATCACCAACTCCTCAGAGAAAGGCTGCAAAATTTCAGGGATGCCGCCCACTGGCGTCCCCAATACTGGTGTTCCGGCGGCCAGAGATTCAACCGTGATCAGACCAAAGCCTTCTAATGCGACTGATGGGACAACCAAAAACTCTGCAGCGCGATAGGCCCAACTCAATTGCGGATCGTGTACAACTCCCAATAGACGTGCATGATCGGTAAGTCCTAGTTCTTCAATCTGGGTTTTTAAGGCGGACTCCAATGGGCCTTTGCCAGCAATCAGCAGCAACACATCAGGATAGGCGTTGCGTACCTGGTTGAGTGCCTGAATCAAATTCTCCAGACCTTTACGACGCATCAATCGACTAACGGCGAGGATAATCGGTCGGTCCTGCGGCCAGCCCAACTTTTCTCTGGCCTGAGCGAGTGTCAGGGCGGTATCGAAGCGTTCTGTATCCACCCCTCCCGGTACGATATGGATGCGCTCCAGTGGTATCTGGTAATTTCGATGCAGGATATTGCAGGAGGGCTGAGAGAGGACAATAAAGCTTGCCGCCTGCCGATAGGTTATTTGCTCCAATGCCCATTTCAACCAAACAGCAGGCGTCTTGCCTCTCTGAGCGGAATCTTCCAGGGCCCAAGAACCGTGGAAGTGGACCACTAAGGGTTGTTTGCTCAATTGATCCAGTACAGGAAAGGCGTACAGCGCAAAGTGGGATACGACTAGAGCGTATTTTTGCTCAGCTAATATTCGCCGAACAGCCTGTCTTAGTCTCCAACAGCGTTCCCACAAAGAGGACTCTTGATGAGCAAAAATTTGAACTTGCCCACCAGAACTCTGTTCGACATCTGCAGAGCCCGCTACCAGACCCCGCATCTCTACACCAGCGGCAGGTAGATAGCGGATCGAATCGTAGAAAAAACGGTTCAGTCCGCCTGCTTGTTCAGGGAGCCAGCCCAAACCTATCTGTAGTGTTTTCACAATCTTCTTAACCTTGTCTGTGGGCCGCAAAATATAGCAATTCTCACTTGGGTTGAACCCATCTCGTGAAGGCGTGGTGTAGGGTGTAGGGTGTAGTCAATGCAATTGAGATATTCTGTAGGGTGGGCATTGCCCACATGGCTTATTTCAGCGCCATTCGGTGTGGGGTGTAGGGTGTAGTCAATGCAATGGGGAGACAAGAGAGTGGATCGGCTCCCCCTCTGGGCAAGAGGATGGGGGTGAGGTCCCTAGACTTTTGTCGGTCAAACAGCTCCTTGTCCAGCCCGAACTTTCGGTTTAACTTGATATCTGTCTCGTTTGTTTTTTGCAAGACGTTGATGTAAGGAGTAATTATGAGCGGCCATCCCAATGCCGACAAATCCCCAAA
>JAKSDM010001419.1 GCA_022360135.1 Pseudanabaenales cyanobacterium
AATAATCCTTCGTACCTGCTTGATAATTTCTGGATTGCTTGAGCCAACAGTATTAACCCAGCCATTAGCGGCGCTAGCAACCTCCATACTGCATTCAGTCCCCAAATAGTGTCATCCTATCAATATCTGACACTATTCACTAGCGTACTCAGGTGAGGGGCCTAGTTCCCGCCATTCTTTAAAGAAGACCGATGAGATGGTATCGGGTTGGATATGATTTTGGTTCCGGGTGATAAGTTTCATCTTATTTGCGATGAAGTGTCAAGTTTCATCCCAGACTGCTCATTATCTGGCGGGTCAGCCAGAATTTGCATCCAGACCCGATACCCTTGATAGGCCGTCTCAATACTCAAAAAGGCGCTTTTCTAATGATCGCATTAAAGCTTTCGGTAAGCACGTTTTGATGAAATCTTGCCAGCTCGAAGAGTTAAGAGATCACAGCCAGGTGTCTCGAAAGGTTCCCCTTTGTCGTTGGTTCCTGTGGCTAGCACTTCAATCACGATCTGATTACCTGCCGCAAAGTAACGGATAGGCCGCCATTGAATATCTGGGGCGGATTTGAACAGGTGTTCGACAGCGGCTCTGACTTCTGCAGCGCCTTTATAGTGAATTCCCCACGCCCGAGAAGACGGTTCAAATTCACAGTCATCGGTCATTAAATCCATAATGGCGCCGATATCGTGACTGCTCCACGTTTGCAAAAAGCTTTGCACAAAATCATCAAGTTGCACTGAAGTCATGAGAATATCTTCCTTACTCATTCCAAGAGCTTGTTATTCAAATCAGAATGTGGGGCGCATCATCCCCTGCCAGCTTGCTCAATCGCTCCTAGCGTAGGGTATAGAGCTAATAGCTTATATCCTGTCAGCGATTAAATTAGCACTCCGGACATTATGTTTCCTCTGGGCTGGATGAACCCAGTATGGTTTGGCGATCGCCTTGGTCGGTGAAAGTTGGATCTGCTCACGCTTGTTGTGCATGATATAGGGAGTCAGGCTCATGTGGAGGTCGAGATGGCCGCCTACTGCCTGTCGCAGTCGAAACATCATCCGCTCGTAGTCCTTCGGCTCCTGTTCCTCAATGGGGCTTCGGGCCCCAACCTCAACTTCTTCTTCCCGCATAATTTTCCATACAATTCGTTGTCGCTGCCGATGCTTGGGACAGAGATGCCCCCAAACATTGGTGTCTGCCATTTGATAGGGTTCATCACAGATACCATTGAAGTGACCTCGGGAGCTAACTTCGCCAAAACGTCTAACCAAGGAGATGGCTTGAGGATGGTTGTGAGACATGTACGCGATCTGGTTCTGTTCTTCCAACATATCGAATAGATCTTGGACGTATGCCTCATAGCGATCAAACCGAGAACGAGACAGATTTCCTTCATCCAGTGCGCCAAGAATTTCTTGCACCGCATAGTATGCAGTGGCGACTCCACCTGTCAGTCCAGGGGAGCGTAGTGGGTCAATAAAAAAGGCGGCGTCTCCAATGAGTAACCAACCATCACCAGTAATTTGTTGTGCAAACCGACGAAAGTTCTTACGCACTGCGTAAGGATTGTGGTTGGGATAGTGATCTTTTAAGATTTCAGCACCATCAAGCAGCGTTGTCAGGGCTGGAATTTTGCGTTTGTAGTGCTCGAAGGCCGCTTGCGGTCCCTGGGCTAAGACTTGATCGCGATCACTGCGCAGCACGATGCCGATACTCCAGATCTGTTCGTAGGGGCAGTTAAATTTCTGTGATAATTCGTCACGGGTCAACATTGGACTGTCCGGAGTAGCGAGATAGTTCAGCATCTCCATCAGATTGTCGTCTGTGGCCTTTTGCCATGAGATGATGGGGATATACCACACCCATCCTTCTTTAAAGCAAATATGCTGAGTATATTCATCTCGGGGAAACTCGGCAGTGTTCCGCCATCCTTGATACTGATTGAGCCACTTAACATTCTTAAAATAAGCCCAAGCAGCACTGGTTTGAAAGGGAACGTTGGATTCGCAGTATCTACTAAAATGACGGCCGAGAACGCTGGATGGTCCGGATGCATCAACAACAAAGCGTGCGTTTATCGCTACCCGCCCTCTGGGAGTCTCACATTCAAGGCGATTAGCGCCAGCACTGAATACAGATTCATTGGGTTTGACTCGATGATGCCAAAGTACAGACACCCCAACCCGGTTAGCGTTTGCGACTAATAAGCTATCACAGGTGCGCCGCTCCACCTGGAATGTTTCATCAAAGGTTTCAGTGATGTACTCGGGAGCTGTCTGCAAATCGCTAGTGTTGGTGTCTGAATAGAAGAACCCCAGACCATTTTTCGTATAGAACAAACGCTGGAGAACTTCATGACGAATACCTGTTGATCGCATGGCTCGACAAAAACCGGAGAGAGTGCTCTCGCCAATTTTATGCCCAGGCGATTCAGCACGATCTAAGATAACAATATTGAGCGAAGGTCGTTCACGCTTTAGCCAGATAGCAAACAGCAAACCTTGTGGGCCAGCGCCAATCACAGCAACATCATGATTCATAGGTTTAGAATACATGGCTTTCACTTCTCCTAGTCAATACAGATAGATCTAAGAAATGGTGTCTGTGGAGAGAGATGATTAGTTACAGGGTGGAACTAGAGTACAACACGCCAACAGTACATAAATTCACCACCTCTATCCAGAGAATCTCCTCAACACCGTCCTAAACACTTTCGCCAAAGGCTTTCTAGCCTTTTTAGCAGCGGGCGGAAAAGAACGCAGATTATTGACAAGGGGCCAGACATTGAGGGGGCTTTAATCGTGTCATTTGTTCGGCCCTATCCAAAGGTTTGCAACTTCTCATTGAGAAACCTCATGGACCTTTCTTTGTTCTGCGTCATCTTGACAAACGCATGATATCGAGCTGAGGAATGAGTCCACATCGCATGAATGTCATCTCCAGAACATGACAGATGTCATATCTGTAGGCGCTCCAGATTCATCACTAAGCCTTGACGGATGACAAGGTCACTTAAGGCTATATGTGACAAAGCTTTGGGGAAATGGAAAGGAAAAAAATAGGGGGCGCCATCGTAGCTATATTGCCCCTTAGAAGCCTAACCATTGCACTTCAGAAGTTAAGGGACTTGCGGAAAAACAAAATACCAATCAAACTGGGACAATCGTGATATCCCATTTGGGCAAGGATTCAGAACGTCGCCAGAAGGGTAAGTATAGTTCTAATTCTTCTGGCGGAACTTTGATTGCTTTTTCATAGACTGCCTCAACCCG
>JAKSDM010001111.1 GCA_022360135.1 Pseudanabaenales cyanobacterium
GGTTCAACACACGGTCAGGGTGGCTCATGAGGCGGGTATTGAGGTGAGGGTTTGTGGCCAGTTAGCTTCTGACCCGGTGGCGACCCCAATTTTGTTGGGGTTAGGGATTGATGAGTTGAGTGTGAATCCACCGGCGATCGCAGCAATAAAGGGCGTCATTTCGCAATGGAGCATGGCTGAAGCGAGTGAGATCGCCGCTGAGGTGTTGCAGTTAGATTCAGCGGCGGCAGTTAGAGAATATGTTAGTGGACTCTCTTTCTGACTGACTTATTTCTCACTTTAAGTAGAGGTTCCTCGTAATTTCTGTAGTCAGAGAGGCGACTTAGCGCTTCGGTTCTCACACTCCTGAGCAGCCAGCACCTTGCGGTAAACAATCTTGTCGGCGCCCGCCTCGTAGAAGTCGCGGATTCGCGCTTCCTCGTCGTAACCACACTTGCAGTAGAACGCCCGTGTGCGCTCCAAGCTCGCCAACGTTTCCACTAGCAGCAAGCGTGCGCCTTGCGCCGTCAGCGTTTGCTCAACATAGCGCAACAGCGCTGCACCCCGTCCTTGCCCCTGGCGGTCGGGTCGGACGGCGATAAAGAGCAGATTCCACGTCCCGTTTGTCATCCGTTCCGGCGCGCAGTAGGCGACCCCCACTGGCCCGTTATCGTCGTCGGTGATCCAGAAATGCGCGCTGTTGCTGTCGCCGCCGAAGTAATTGGCCAGCATTTTGCTCAGCTCCTCAAGTTCGTTTGGCTGGAAGCCGATCGCGTCGGCTATGGCGATTAGTGCAGTCGTGTCATCGGGCGTGGTCGGTCGAATCATGGCGAACTCTATGGGTGTGTCAAAGCATTTGCAGGGGTTATCGGAGGCGCTGTCGAGCGTGGTCAATCAAGTCATGGCGAACTCCAGCGCACGGAGCTCAACTTTTTACGGCAGATTCTTTGTCAAGCGTTAGCTGACTTGCAAACCGCCAAACTGATTCGAGCCGATCTTGATTTAACCTTCGAAGCCAATGCACTCAGTGTCAAATTTAACCCGGGGGTTTGACTTCAAACCCCCTCAGAGCAGCGTAATCGAGCTACAAAGCTAAAAAGGCGCACAGATCACCAGAATTTCTGTGCGCCCTTAGATTTATTGAGATTTATTGATTTTTTCTGAATTGCTCTCGCCTGCATAGCAGGCATCCCGAATCTTTACTGAGCGGCTACCCGTAGATTAAGGGTGGCGGTCACCTCAGCGTGGAGTTTAACCTCGACTTTGTACTCGCCTAGCTTGTTGATATCAGGTAGCGTGATGTCGCGTCGATCAAGCTCCTTACCCGTCATCTCCCGAATAACTTCAGCCACTTCTGCAGTGGTGACCGTACCGAAGATAGCTTCCTGCTCACCCACCGGCTTTTTAATGGTAAATAAGCCGATAGTGGCCAAGGCCGTTTTCATCGACTCGGCATCTTGCTTAATCTTGAGTATACGCTGCCGCTCCGCTTCCTTGCGACGCTCTACTTGCTTAAGAATTCCAGGAGTGGTGCGAACAGCAATTCCTTGGGGAATAAGATAATTGCGGGCGTAGCCAGGGGCCACCTCGACTAACTCGTCAGCCTTACCTAATTTGCTGACATCCCTTTTTAGAAGTAATTGAACCCGTTTAGACATAGTTATTACTAAGCACAGTCTATTACTGTACTAAATGTAGATTGCGATCGCAACTCTAAAATTGATCCTTCATCCCCCTAATCCGGGCAAACGTCTGCACCGGATCTTGACTTTTAGCCGCAGATTGCAGGGCTGACTGGTCCCAACGCAGGAATGGATTGGTCTGTTTTTCAACCCCGAGGATAGAGGGAACTGTCGCCTCTTGCTGTTGACGAGCGGTCTTTACCTGGGCAAAGCGCGTCTGCAAATCCACATTGTGACCATCAACGGTCAGAGCAAATTGCAGATTATTCAGCGTATATTCATGGGCGCACCAAATCCGGGTCTGATCGGGTAAAGCCCGAATTTTGCCCAGGGAATTCACCATCTGTTTGGGGGTGCCCTCAAACAAACGACCACAGCCGCCAGCAAACAGGGTGTCCCCACAGAACAACTCACCCACTTGATCGGGATTGAAGGGTGGGAAGTAATAAGCAATATGAGCCCGAGTATGGCCAGGGACAAATAACACCTCAGCGGTTCGGCCCGCAAACTCGACCCGATCGCCTTCTTGTAAGAACACCTGCTGTCCTGGAATGCGTCCCCGATCTTCATCGCCTCCATAAACGACCGCTTGAGGAAACCGCTTCAGGAGTCGGGAGTTTCCCCCCACATGATCACCATGATGATGGGTATTAAAGATAGCGACCAGTTCTGCTCCCAGCTCCGCCAATTTGAGTAACACGGGCTCAGCCTCAGCTGGATCCACAACTGCCGCAGTCTGAGTCGTAGAGTCATAAAGCAGGAAGATGTAATTGTCAAAAAGCGCGTTGAGACGATAGACCTGCATCTTTATCTAAATCCCATAGTAATTCTTTAGCCGTCATTTCCCAGCATAAACGGACGAATTTGAATCCTGCATAGGTAGAGAGCAGAGAACACATCGCTATCGTCTCAATTAAAGTAAAATTTAATACATATATATACGAAAATATACTAGACTTTCTGTAGCGCCTCAAATATCTCGAAATTTCATCAACGCTTTGCAAATTCACCATTATAGCTTCGTATTTAGGAGCCTCTCCTCAATGCATTCGGGGCATTCTAGAAATAACTGGAGGTTAATTTCCTGATTATTTTTTCAGACTTATGTACTGATAAATACTCGGTATGACATCAATTATATGACAGCCAACCTCCTAGTAGAAGAGTAGAAGACAGCCGCTTACGGCCACCCGACCTGAATTATGAGTAGTGGCTGATTTCCGGCGTCAACTGCCGGTCAAGGTATTTGGGGAATAGTTCGAGTGGGCCAGCCAATTTCCAGATCATCAAGCATACATAAACTAATTAGAAAAGCTGTTCGCCTTGGTCAACTGAGTCGTCAGGAACACCTGCAGTTGACCTCCGCCATCCTGTCTGACCTCAACCTTGATCCGATCAATCGCAGCCAAATTAACCGCCTCCTGGACTACATTCATATGGGTCGAGTGAAGCTGGTGGATTAGCAGTGATAAATCATTGGTAATGCAATAGCGCCTGTAATGTAATAGCGCCGCACAATACCTAACTCATTCTGTAATGGCAATTTTTATAACCTTGCTGGCATAGTAGGGAACTCCTCCCATTCTCGATAAGGAGCCGCCTATTTCCAACATCTTCGGGTAGAGATTGGGATAGGGTATCAGGAGTTGGGGTGTAGGATTTAATTGATCCCCCCAGTTCTAAGTGATCAAGAGGCGGTGTATTAATCTATGTATTAGAGGCGTCTAAATAGCCTCATTTCGCATTACTCTACAGGATGCCAACACTCCATTTCTCTGTAGAACCCAAGTATAGGGATAGTGGGGCTAACCAAATTGCAAGATACTTCCTTTGAGGAGGTCTGATATGGATTCTGAACTGGCTTATGGACTCACAGGTTTGACAGTTTTCTTAGTTGGCCTGCTAGCCTTCATACAATTTCGAAGGGGGCGGGGAAAGCTGCAAGCTGAACTCATTTCTCAAAAAGGAGAATTAGAACAAAAATCAACCCAGGCGAAAACTTTAGATCAGCAGGTTAATGAGCTGAAGCAGCAAAATGGGAAGCTGGAAGAAGCGCTGAAGCTAGCTAAAGAAGTTGTCGATTCCCTGGGGCGACAGGTCAACGACTTGACCCAAGAGAAAGAGTCTTTGAGCGAGGAATTACAGCAAA
>JAKSDM010000276.1 GCA_022360135.1 Pseudanabaenales cyanobacterium
GCAAATAACCCCGTTACGCTATCTAGATACTTGCGGGCAATCTCAGCATTCGCCAACGCCTGCTGCGGCTGTCTAAATAGGTAGCAGAGAACCAGTTTGTTGAAATGTAAATGATAGATTGCGCTCCGTTGAGTAGCCCCTTGAGGCAGCGGCAACATCACCTGCTCGTCATAGACATCGCCCATCAGATAACACGGATCGCGAACCGGTTCTTCTGAATGCTCAGGATCAGACTTAATTGGATTTAGCAGATTTAAAACAGTCTGCCAATAAACCCGATGCAACGTCAGCGTTAATGGTTGCTTAAATTGGCGGATGGTTTCACCATAGTCAGCCATATTCTGTGCGACCACACCCAGTTCTTCACCCGCAAAATACGCATAGTAAGCATAGGTTTGCCCATGTAACGCCGCAAATTCCAAATCCCCCGTTTCCAACCCAATCTGATAGCCCTTGAGAAAAGGGGGCAATGTTTCCCGAATATGCGCTTTCCAATGCTGGATAAAGTTAGTGACTAAAAATAATGTTTTTGATTCAATCTCTCTGGCCGGGAATTGCTGCAAAAGCTCTAAAGCCAGTTGGCCAAATTTATACCCAGCTTCAATCTCCCCTAATTTGCCGCAAAGAATAAGGCCATAAGCTGCATATCCATAGGGTGATTGGGGGGCATTACCATACTGGACTGATAAGCCAACTAGTTTAAAGACAATTAACGGCGCTAGTTGTGGAACCGCTACATAGGCGGACAAGCCTACTGACAGCAGAACGCGCATAGTCGCCAATGCAGTTGCATTGGTCATCGGGGGTAGAACAATTAAGTTCGACGGATTTCTCAAAAATAGACTTGACTTTGTCTTCGCCAAACCCAGCAGAATGGTTAGTTTGCTTGGATCTTGAGGCAGCTTGGCCCCTAGTTGCTTAGCCAAGGAAAGGGAATTGTCAACCGCTTCCAGCAGTCGATTCTGGGCAGTGTAAACCAGGGTTTTTAATTCGCAAATTTTTACTTTATCCAGAAGGGTCTTAGCTTCTTTCAAGACGATTTTGGCCAGCTCTGCCATTTCTCCAAATTCGCCGCTCAGGTACGCCGCCTCTGCCGCATTTTGATAGAGGACTAGCGTCAGGTCATAGGATGTCTCCCAACTACCAGTCGCCAGCAGCTCTATCCCGGTGATAAAATACTTCAGTGAGCTCTGATAAGCCGTTACCGCTTTAGCTTGATCGCCAGCTGTCAAATTCAATTGAGCGAGTTCATCCCGCTCTCTTTGATCAGAAATCAACGCCAGCCCATAATTCAGTTGATTGACAATCTCAAAGATCCGCTTCTCCCGGTCTACCGCTGGTGCGTGCTTCAACAGCAGCCGCCCAATTCTTAAGTGTTTTCTTTGCTTTTGGTCTTCAGGAATAAGAGAATTAGCCGCTTGTTGTATCTGGTCATGGGAAAACCGATAGGAGATTTGGGATGCGGGATTGAGGATCCCAAATTGGGTATGAGATGGGGCCAGATAAAATTTGTAGAGTTCACTGCCAGGTAAAATCAATCCTGCCTGCAAGGCAGGCCACAAATCTACCGATATCTCTGCTTCAGAGTTCTCACAGACAATGGCTAGGGTGGCCAAATCAAATCGATCGCCAAGACAAGCGGCCTGTTGTAAAACCCGCTGAGTTTTTTCAGGCAGTTTGCCTAGCTGTCGAGCCATCAACGCCACTGCATCCGGCGTTAGCGCCAATGCTTTCACCTGAGCAATATCACATTGCCAATAACCGGTATCCCGGTTAACGGTAATCAGCCCAGCTTCATACAGGGCGTTGAGCAATTGAGCCGTAAAAAATGGATTGCCCTCAGTCTGTTGATAAACCAGCTCTGCTAAGGGGCCGGTCACATCCGTTGAACAGCTCAGGGTATCGGCTATCCAAGCATTGACATCAACTTGCTTGAGGGGCTTCAGGGTAATGGTATTAACCGTCGTTTGGGTTTTTCTAATCTGATCCAGCGTCAGCATCAAGGGATGGCTGGGAGAAACTTCATTATCCCGATAGGCTCCAATCAGAAGCAGATGATCGGTTTCGGTTTCTCCCATTACCCACTGAATCAAGCCCAAGGAATCAAAATCCGCCCACTGCAGGTTATCTAGCAAGATCACCAGCGGCTGTTCCTGACTGGTAAAGACCTGAATCAACCTTTGGAAAAGCAGATTGAATCGATTCTGCGCCGCCTTTCCCGAAAGTTCAGGAACAGGAGACTGCGGACCAATCACCTGTTCTAACTCAGGCATGATATCAATGATGACCTGACCGTTATCCTTTAAAGCCTCAAGAATTCTATTCCGCCATTGTTTAAGCCGAACTTCATTTTCGCTTAACAATTGGTTGATTAAATCCCGAAATGCTTGAACTAATGCAGAAAAGGGCAAATTACGCTGCAGCTGATCAAACTTGCCTTTGATGAAGTAGCTCTGCTGCCGAGCTATCAGCTTATGCGCTTCATTGATTAGGGTGGTTTTGCCAATGCCAGAGAAACCCGTCACCAGCATCAGTTCACTTCCTCTACCCGCCACTCGATCAAAGGCGGCGAACAAAGTGGCAACTTCTTGCTCCCGCCCATAAAGCTTCTCTGAAATTTGAAAGCGCTCAGAAATATCTTGGCGGCCCAACTTAAAAGGAGCAATACTGTCGTGGGCAGTGTATTGGGCTAGACAAGCCTCCAGGTCGCACCGCAGTCCTAGTGGGTTCTGGTAGCGTTCCTCAGCGGTTTTAGCCATTAGCTTCATGACAATTTCTGAAACCATTTCAGGAACCGTGGGATTAAGCTCGCAGGGAGGTTTTAGTTCTTGAGCAATATGACAGTGGATGAGTTCCATCGGATCAGTTGTGGGGAAAGGTAACTGCCCCGTGAGCAGCTGATAGAAAGTCACCCCCAGTGAATAGAAGTCGGTGCGGTAATCTATTCTGCGGTTCATGCGTCCAGTTTGTTCTGGAGACATATAGGCCAAGGTTCCTTCCAGCCTTGTTGGGTTCTGAAACGCTTGAGTCTCCCTAGGCAGAAGAGACGCCAAACTGAAGTCGGTCAGCTTAACCTGCTGCGTCTGTGGGTGAATCAGGATATTGGACGGCTTGATATCTTTATGAATGACTCGGTATTCATACAACCCTTCCAGAATTATGGCCAGTTGGGCGGCAATATTGAGGAATAGAGGAATAGATAAGGGGTGTGGAGTGGAATATTCCTGTAGGGAAACGCCCCCAAAGTCCTCTAAAATCAGGGCGAAGCCATTGTGGAAATTATGTAGGGTTAAGGGGTGAACAACATTCGGCAAGTCCAGGTTTTTGGCAACGGCGTATTGATTGCGGCAACGTGCCAACTCAGCTAAAGTCGGTTGCTCAGCCTTAATCAGCTTAATCACAACGGGTATCTGGTCTGAAGTTTGCCGCCCCCGATAGATCAGGGTTCTAGAATTTTCATAGATCTTCTGGAGAATACGGTATCCCGGAAGGGTAATTCTGGGGTCAGAACTTGAGTCCTTCATTGCCATTGCGATTGTCTGTCTCTAGCCGATAGACGTAGCGCACCCCAAGTATGCAGACATTTGGTCAAAAATCACTTCTCGCTGAAGCGGCTATTAAACGCCTCACGCACCTCAAGCCCCACTGAAGTCAGCCTTCCGACCATCAGCAAGCGGTTCATTTGATTATCTTCCACAATCAAAATGCGATCGGGTTAGTTAACCAGGGACAAGTTTAATGACGTTATGGAGCGGTTTAGGTGTCTTACTATCAATTTCTTTGACAAAACCGGGGTACTCCAAAATATCCAGTCACTTCATATTCAGCAACTTTTCAAAGAAAACCTTCGATTTAAGCGATTTATTCACAGAGTCATTACGACTTGATGAAAATATCAGGGTTCTCTTCGCCATGTTGATGTCTACCTAGAATTCACTATTAAATCTAAGGTGTCGGGAGATTTGGACCCAGTAGATGTTCTCTTCAGGTAAGCGTCAAATCACAGTGGGCAGTCTAATGTTGAGTAGAATCCTGACATCAGCGCTAATACTAAAATCAATTTGCGCCTGATCACAGTATTCTTTCTAGTGCTCTACTGGTTCAACCGAAACCCTATAGATTAGCTGTTGAATTCAAACTGACATAAGGTGCTTGCAATGCCCTACTTTAACCACAATGGTACGGAATTCGATCCTGACTTAATTCCAACTCCGCCCCTTTGTCTTGGCTGCGCCAAAAATGATCGAGACGATGAGATGGAACATATCTTGTGTAA
>JAKSDM010000266.1 GCA_022360135.1 Pseudanabaenales cyanobacterium
AAGTTCTAGGCGCGCCCCACTCGCTACTCACCATCACATTATGGCGAGGCTGATACCAAAAGTCATAATTGAAATGCATCGTTCCAGCTTTCTGTTCCCAATGTCCCAAAATGTCAAAGTTTTCATCCAGGAGCAGAAATCAACCAGGGCCATTGCCGTCTCCGTCTCCCAGCATTGAAATCATTATCTGACCATCAACTAAACAATGAACGGTATGAGGCGCACTTAAATTGGTTTTGGCGATAATTTCTTCTGATTCAATGACTTTGTGGATTTTAGGCGCACGTTCTGCTTGGGTGTCAATAATATACACTCGGCTAGACCGGATAGCTGGAATTATCAGAAACCGTCGCGACTTACTCTCGTCGCCATAGCAGGAACTACAAGCATTCCAGCCAAAATGATGCAGTTCATCGCCAATGTAGGGCATCGGCAGACGATGAATCACCTGGGAATAGGTGGGAGATTGGGGATCCACATCGACAGTGGCTAAATAATCTGGTTCTTCAATGCCAGTGCCAGTATAAAGAGCAATAGTGTAAAGTAGCTTTTCGGGCTCCGCTTGCATGGCGTCCTGAGGAGAAGCATAGCCGGGGCCACAGCAAAGGTGATTTTTACTCATTGATGTTTCGCATTTTCAAGAAATCTATTCGGAATTAAGCCATCAAACCATGCATTTCAAGCGTTTGCCAGTTTTGACATGATTTTTCTATTTTCTGAAGTGACAAATGACCTACCCAACCACTAGCCAAACCGCCCAGCATTCCCCCCTTATATTCCCCCAAATGGGCTGTGGAACTTGGGCCTGGGGCAATCGCCTAATTTGGGACTACGACCCTAGCATGGACGATGCGCTGCAGCAGGTCTTTAACCTCTGCGTCCAAAATGGCGTCACCTTCTTTGACACGGGTGATTCATACGGCACTGGGCGACTCAACGGCCAAAGCGAGAAGCTGCTGGGGCGGTTTACCACCGCCTACACTGGCCCTAATATTGCACAAATCTGTTTGGCGACTAAGCTGGCGGCCTACCCCTGGCGGCTGACGCAGGGGACGATGGTAAGGGCTGGCAACGCTTCGATTGAACGCATGGGTCGGGTTGATATCGCCCAAATGCACTGGCCCACTGCCAACTATGCCCCCTGGCAAGAAGGGCCGCTACTTGATGGCCTGACCAATTTGTATCAGCAAGGCGCGATCAAAGGGGTTGGGCTCTCAAACTATGGTCCAAATCGGCTGCACTGGGTTTACAAACGCTTCTCAGAACGGGGAACGCCGATCGCATCACTGCAGGTGCAATACTCGCTGCTCTCCACTTATCCAGTCACTGAGTTAGGGCTAAAAGACATCTGCGATGAATTAGGCATTCGGCTGATCGCCTATAGCCCACTCGCCCTGGGCTTACTGACCGGCAAGTATGCAGTCAAAGGACCATTCCCAAAAGGGATTCGCGGCCTGCTCTTTCGTCAGCTTTTGCCGGGTATTGCCAGGTTGTTAGATTGCCTGCGGGCGATCGCCCAAGCGCGAGGAAAAACCATGGCCCAGATTGCCCTTAACTGGTGTATGTGTAAGGGGGCAATGCCTATCCCTGGCGCTAAGACAGTCGAGCAAGCCCAGCAAAATATCGGCACCCTGGGCTGGCGACTTTCTGAGGCCGAAGTCTATGAGCTTGATCGGGCCGCTCAGAAAACCGACCGAAAAATGATCCAAAATATCTTTCAAACCCGATAGGGCAAGGCTAACACGCGAAGGGCAATTCCCTATTTTGCAGCAACCCCCGCTCCGCCAACACCCGTCACGATCGCATCCGAAACACTAAAGTCCTTAGCAATTTCCCGCGCTGTTATTTTTGCAGACATCATCACTGCTGGCGTGCCGCTGCCTGGTTGAGTGTTGGCGCCGACTAAATACAAGTTGGCAATGTCTTCGCTGCGATTATGGGGGCGGAAGAAGGCGCTTTGGGTGAGCGCCGGTTCAACCCCAAAGCCATTACCCAGATAGCTATTGAGGGTGTTTTCAAAATAATCGGGCGTGACAAAGCTCTGGTGAACCAGTCGCTGGCGCAGTTCTGGGATATACCCGCGCTCTTCGAGGAAGGCAAACACCTTGTCAACGAGCGGTTCGCCAAGTTTTGACCAGTCGAGGCCGCTAGCATTATTCGGCGTCGGCACTAAGGTATAAGCGGCGTGATGTCGAGGCGGAGCCAGACTGGGGTCAGTCAGTGAAGGAATGTGCAAATACTGGGCAAAGTCTTGACTGAGGATTTTGGCGTCAAAGATTTCGCGTAATAGTTCCTCGTAACGAGGCCCCAAGATAATGTTGTGATGGCGCAGATTGAGATCTAAACCCTCGGATTTGAAGCCAAAGTAGATCACCACAATAGACATCGATTGCTTGGCGAACTTTACCCGGGCATCCTGATTAATCAGACGATACTTCGGATCAATCAGCTGCATGTAGGTGTTGGCGTAGTCACCATTAGAGACCACCAGATCCGCCTCGTAGTGAGCGCCGTCCACCAGGGTGACTCCGTTCGCAACCTTGCGGCCGAAGCGGTTTCCCGCCACATCAATGCGAGCCACTTCACAGTCATAGCGAATGACGCCGCCCAACGCTTCAAACTTACGCACAAATCCGCGCACCAATGCTCCGGTTCCCCCCATGGCAAAGTGAATGCCCCACGTCTTTTCGATAAAGTGGATCATGGCGTAGATGGCTGGAACCTTGAGGGGATTGCCGCCAATCAACAGCGTCTCAAAGCTAAACACTTGCTGCAGTTTCGGACTCTTAAAATAACGCTTTACGAATGAGAAAAGGGGGCGGACTGCATCCAACTTCACCAAGTCAGGCGCAATCTTTAACATGGAAAGGACATCCCCGAAGTAGGTATAGCCGAGTTCGATAAAGCCTCGGTCGAAGATGGCTTTGGCGTCAGTGTGGAAACGATCATAGCCGTCTAGGTCGTCTGGGGCGATCGCTTGAATTTGTCTGCGGGTGCTTTCGGGGTCGCCATCATAGTCAAAGTAGGTTCCGTCGTCAAAATAAATCCGATAAAAAGGCAAAATTGGGATAATCTTGACGTACTTTGACGTATTGGGTCCACCGCTTACCCCCGTCGTAATTCGATTCCTGGGATCGAGGCTCTCCGTCGGAAAATCGGGCTCAGCCAGCGCCGCTGCATCCCGCTGCAGCGAAAAAAGCTCTTCAATAAAGT
>JAKSDM010000587.1 GCA_022360135.1 Pseudanabaenales cyanobacterium
GGGCAGAGAGCTGAAAGCATCATTCGGAATATGATGCAGCACGCTCGAACAGGCCGTATTCCATATCAACTCACGAATCTCAATGGGGTTTTAGCGCACGCTATTCAGTTGGTTTACCACAGTATTCGGGCTAAGAACCCTGACTTCAACCTTAAGATTAATGCTGACTATGATGATGTCATGGGTCAACTTGAGTTGGCTGCGAGTGATATCAATCGTGCGTTTATCAACATTATTGAGAATGCCTGTTATGCGCTCCAAGCTAAGCAGGCACAAACAGATGAAACTTTTACCCCGACGCTTTGGGTGAAGACCTCTAGGCGAAGTAGTTCTGTTGAGATCCAAATCCGCGATAATGGGCTTGGTATTGAACCCGAGATTCAAGAAAAGATTTTCCAACCGTTCTTTACCACTAAGCCAGTTGGCGAAGGAACCGGTTTGGGCTTATCGATCACCCATGACATCATTGTCGGGCAACACCAAGGGACTTTGAGCCTAGCGACTGAACCTGGGAATTATACTGAATTTATCATCACCTTACCGGGTAACGGCGCCAGTCACACCTCCCCCCTGTCCTGAAGAACTGCTCCACCAGACTGAGCTGGTTATAGCGGTTTTCATTTGCATTCCCTACACCTTGCACCCTGCCTCCACTGCAATCTATTCAACATAAGCGAGAATCACTATAGACAGTTATCTTCGCCCTTAAGACCTGACCGGAGGATGCGGTCAAAGGCAGCGTCAGTACTTAAGCTGTTGGGCCAGGTCTAATGTGTTTGAAAGGGCTAGTTGGGCGATCGCTAAGCCCTTTTTGAATCGCTTTCCGGCATCTTCGATCGCCTGGATGTCTCCTTGAGCAGTCAGGAGAGCGTCAAAATAATTATTGTAAAGCGCTTTAATTTTATCTAGATATGCTCTTTCCAGTTCCTTGGTCGTAAGCTCTTTATCCATGCAAGCTGGTTCCTGAGATTGATAATGTTAGGCTCAGCGATATAACGCAGGCACGTCAAAATTGTATGCCGCTACAGCAAAACTCTGTTTCAGACCCTAACGCGGCTCAAGTTTGGACGCGAGACTCTGTTAGAGTCTTGCTACTCAAGTGATTGAGCTCCAACGACAGGAATCGTGAGGGGGTGAGGGGTGCATCAGCATACTTCCAAGCATCTTCGAATTTGGCTTGCACTGTCTGGCCTTCCTCGACTTTGCCCTGGGCGAGCAGGCTTTGGATAAGTCCGAACAGTGACCAGCCATTATCAGGAGCTTGCTCTAGATCCTGCCGGAAGACTAATTCTGCTTCCTCTGGGCGATTTGCCTGCAACAGAGCGGAGCCAAGGGACTGGCGGACAGGATAGTACCAATAGGGGGGCTCCATGTAGGGTAAATCATCTTGCCTTTTCACCGCTGCTTCCAGATGTTGAATCAGGTCGTCAGTCTGACCCCGTTGCCCCGCAATCTCGGCAGCCAGAATCTTACGGGCGATATCTAGTTGGGTCCCGGCATAGAAGAAATCGACATCAAGCGCTTGCAAGGCTTCGCTGTTAGCGATCTGGTCTAAATCTGCAGCCTCGCTGAGGGCGGCATCGAGTCGCCCCTGGGCGGCAAAAGCCAAACCCCGGGCATAGCGCCAAATTGCGGTTTCGTAAGCTAAATCAGCAGCCGGTTGGGGTTGGGCGAGAATGTCATCCCAGTGACCAAACCGGGCCAAGGCAAACAGGGGAACTGGTCGAAACCGTTCCAGCAGGGGAACAGCGCGGACTTGCTCTGGCGACATATGGGCGGCAATTCTGTAGGCGACGTTGATGGCCCGGGCGCTGCGGCCCTCCATCATCGCGGCGTACCACAAGAAATGCATGTTATGAGAAAAGTACAGCGCCGGATAAAGGCCCTGGGCTTGACTCTGAGTTACATAGGCTTGGTCAGCGGCGATCGCCCGCTCGTTGGCTAGAGAGGCATCGTGATACTGGCCCACCCGCAGATAAATGTGTGAAGGCATATGCACCAGATGCCCCGCCCCTGGAACCAGATTCCGCAGGCGATCGGCGCTTGCTAATCCCCGATCAGGATCAGGAGACGCCTCAACCGCGTGGATATATAAATGATTGGCGCCTGGGTGGTTAGGGTCTCGCTCTAAGACTGACTCCAAGGCGGTCAGGACCTCAACCGTCTCCGGTTTGGAATCGCCATTCGCCGCCCAGTAGTTCCAGGGAGTGGTGTTCATTAACGCCTCGGCGAATAGGGTAACCGCATCCAGGTCATCTGGGTAGCGCTGCGCCACCTGTCGCATTGCATTGGCGTAGGCCACATCCAACGAATGCCGATCGGCAATTGGCGCTGACGAATAGCGCTGTGCTAACGCCTGAATGTAAGCCTGTTCCTGAGCGCTGGCATTTTCGCTCAGGCCGATCGCCCGTTGCAGCGCTTGCCAAGCCTCAGGTACAACGTCATCGGCCATGGGTGCATTGATATTGGGGCCGAGGACGAACGCAGTTCCCCAATAACACATAGCGCAGTTCGGATCAAGCTTTGCCGCCTGCTGGAAAGAACCGGCGGCTTGGGCATGATTGAACCCGTAGGCGAGTGTTAGGCCCTGGTCAAAGTAGCTTTGAGCCAAGTCTGATTGGGTTGAAATCGGATGATGATGGTCGCCAAGATTCTCATGCAACCGGATTGTGGGCGCATCGGACTTGAGAGGACGACTGCTAACCTCAAACGCCGCCGCCCGATCGAACAGGTTAGCGGCAGAGCCTGACAGGCCAAGAACAACGACTAGCGCTAAAACGAATAAGATTCGATACATCTATAATTATCTCCTATGCCGACCTGATAATCCAACCTAGTTGGAGGCGCATCAAATGAAGATGTAGAGACATAGGGACACAGAGCAACGAGATTGTGGTCGGTTAAACGAAACTTATGATGAAAGGCTGTTTCACTGCAATCTACTATGCTGAAACCCGCTTAAGCTGATGTGTGTAAAGTAACTTAGGAATTCTTATCGACTCAAAATTTTAGTTCCCGATCCGCCTGTTCAAGGCTTGAAAAGTCTCCCAAACCATAGATGTCTCA
>JAKSDM010001475.1 GCA_022360135.1 Pseudanabaenales cyanobacterium
GCCGCCAATCAGTGTGACTCCAGAGCAAGAAAAAATCCAGATCTCAGCAGAAGGTTCGACAAAAGACCTCTCTATTACGGCAACAGTGTCAAGAGAACAACTCCTGGCGTCTGGGCCAACAGAACGACAGCAGATGCTAGAAACCTATCTTCTGAAATGTCTAGCCAGTTTACTACAACGTCCATTAGCCCATCTCGATCCTCAGCAACCCCTCGCTTCATTGCTTGACTCATTGCTAGTCTTGATGCTCAAAAGCCGTATTGAAACTGATTTACAGGTGCGAGCGCCAATGGAGAATTTTTTGGGGAATAGTACTATAGCTCAACTGACTGAACTATTGCTAAATCAATTCGCATTGGCGAACCTAATTGCATCAGAGATTGTTTCTGGCGCCAATGTTAATGAGGCAGAAGAACGGGAAAGATTAAGTCTTTAACTTACCACATCCAAAATCGTCTGATAAATTCAGAAAATAAGTTGTAGATTACGTGATTTTTCATTTAGCCTACAGTCCAAACCAAAACCAAAAGTTAAAAAAGTATTTTGACTACAACATAGAAAATTTGGTGGCAGCAATTAAGCGATGATTTGGTGATAAAAGCACACAAATATCTGTCTAAAAATTATGGATCTACATTCACTTTTAAACAATCTTTCCAACCAAGGCGTGAAACTATCTGCTAATAAAGGTTTACTATTCGTTGATGCGCCTAAGGATGTGATGACATCAGAACTGCGGGAATCATTAGTCGAACATAAAGCTAAGATTCTCATGTTGCTGCACCAAAACAGCATGAGCCTCAGTGATACTTCTCTCCCAGCAGTCACGCCCGCGCCAGAGTCGCGTTACGAACCTTTTCCCCTGACTGATATGCAGCATGCCTTCTGGGTGGGCCGCAGCGGGGCATTAGAGTTAGGCAGTGTGGCTAATCATGGTTACTACGAGATTGAAGGGCATGGTCTAGACCTGGAACGACTCAATTGGGCGCTGCAACAATTAATTGAGCGTCACGATATGTTAAGGGCTGTGGTGTTGCCGGATGGTCAGCAGCAAGTTATTGAACAGGTGCCTCCTTATCACATTGAAGTCTTGGATCTGAGGGGACAGGGGGAACAAGCGATCGCTTCAGAGATTGAGGCAATTCGCCAGCGAATGTCTCATCAGGTATTGCCGGCTGATCAGTGGCCGTTGTTTGAGTTCAGGGCGACACGTTTGGATGGGGAGCGCATTCGGCTGCACGTTAGCTACGATCTGCAGGTATTTGATGCCTGGAGTCTGTTTCGTCTGTTTGATGAGTGGTCTCAACTTTACCAAGATCCTCAAGTTGAATTGAAGCCGCTGGAACTCTCATTCCGGGATTATGTCTTGGCGGAACAAGGGCTGCAAAATACAGAATTGTACAAGCGATCGCAA
>JAKSDM010001128.1 GCA_022360135.1 Pseudanabaenales cyanobacterium
ATCAGGGGACACAGCAGCCGGGGGCCCGCTATGCGCCAGCGGCGTTTGTGACGGGCGGGCTGGATCCAGTGCAGAGGCGGGAAGACTTCCTGGCTTATTTTGAGCCATTATCGGTCCCGGTGATGGTGGTGACGGCGGCGATGGCGCCGCCGTCATCGCAGGCGGAGATGGCGGCAATGGCGAAGTTGCCGAATGTGCAGGCGGTGCGATCGCCCGGGAGTTTAGGGATGGTGGAAGAATATGGAAAAGAACTGGCGGAGATGATTTTACCGTTTTTGAGGGCGATGCCAGCCTAAAATTTGGTAGTCCCTGCAGATCAGTGGAGGTACGGAAAATATAGGGTTTCAGGGCTCGATATGGAAATCCAATGGACTCTGAAACAGCGATTTTCAGTAGATATAAATTCGACTTTAGAGCACTTCCACCGTTTGGTAGGGACTACCAAAAATTCCCACAATCTGACCGAACGATCGGCCGAAGGGAGTTGGCAATGAAAAAGCTGATGATCGAATGGCCCCACCTTGAGAAAGACAAACAGACTTGCCTTCGTTGTGCCGAAACGGGCAAGGAGATCAGCGTCGTGGTTGAGGAGATTGTTGAGTCGTGCGCACCCACAGGCGTTCACGACGAGTTCAAGGAAACGAAACTCGGCGAGGAGGATATCTCAAAATCCAACTCGATTCTTTTCAATGGCGCTCCGATCGAGGAAGTGTTGCCAAATGCGTGGGCCTCCACCAACCATTGCGGCTCGTGCTCGAAACTCACCGGCAAGGAGACATACTGCCGCACTGTTGAGTACGACGGTGAGACCTATGCTGCGATCCCTGGCTCTCTGATCCGTAAGGCAGCCTGTTCCGTAGCCAAGTGCTGCGATGCCTGATCGCTGGGGTATATGGGGTGATACAGTTGGCTAGGCGAGTCTTCTCACGAAGACCTGCCCGCCTTCAGAATCGTGCCTGAAGTAGGGGTAATTGAAGGGTTGCTGTCACGAAGTGCAATGAGGCTGAAATACTTTTAGGGCAAGGCTTTCAGAACTATGGTTTTGCAACATAAGTTAACAATTCCTCGCAGTTCATGGTTGTTGAGCAACAAATTTGCGTTGTTTCAGGGTTTCTATTTTCCTTATTGCACCTGGTGACACGAACCCTTCAATTACCCCCATTAGTTTGTACCCGTGCCGGGTGTACACAAACCGCTTGCACCCAACCATAATAAGGATATGTGTTGAGTTCGAGAAGTTATCTGGGGTGGGTGGAGCAGAACGTTAGCCGAACAAAATAGGAGATGGGAATGAGAGTTCTAGTAGTTTATGCGCATCCAAATCCCGATTCATTTACTCATGTACTTCGCCGCCCCCCATGAAGGCTCAGTGCCTGACATGACAACCTCTACATCAAGAAAAACCAGCTAAGAAAGGAGTGAAGCAATGTTAGCCAGCTCGACCTCTTTCGTCGTTCAACGTAACGGCCAGGACGCGACTGTTATGGAGCTTGGACCGCTAGCCTTCACCGGCTATGCTCACTTCACAGCCATGCAGGTGCGTGGCGGCAAGGTCCGAGGACTTGACCTCCATTTGGAGCGACTAAAGTTTGCCTCAGAAAAGTTGTTCGGCCAGGCATTGCCCGATGATCAAGTGCAGGCCTATTTGAGGGCGGCGATCCAGGCTGGACCGTCTGACCTTTCTCTGACGGCTACAATGTACTCGCCAACAGGTGAGTTCACAGTTGCTGCGGCAAGCACCGAGCCAGAAGTATTAATCCGGACCGGACCAGCCGCGTCGGGTCCAGAGGGACCGCTAACTCTGGCGACTGTCAATCACGAACGGTTCCTGCCTCAAATCAAACATGTTGGCGAGATGGCCAAAACCTATTTCCTCAGACAGGCCGCTAAACAAGGATTAGATGACGTAGTCTTCGTTGACCGTCAAGGTCGGCTTAGTGAGGCAACGATCTGGAATCTAGCCTTTTGGGACGGCAGCTCGGTGATCTGGCCTCTAGCGGAGATGCTCACCGGAATCATGATGGGAACTGTCCGTCGGCAACTGGATCGCCTCGGGGTTCCCCAGCGCGTTAAAGAGATTACGCTGACCGACCTGCCAGCATTATCCGGGGGGGTGGTCATGAACTCATGGACGCCTGGTGTAGCAGTAAGCCAGATTGGCTCGGCGCTCCTGCCAGAAGCACCGGCCTTCCTAGAATTGCTTCACCGAGCCTACAAAGCCGAACCGCTCGTTTCGCCGTGACTCCTGTATGGGGTATGGCAACGATTCGATCCAAAATGGGCCATTTGATCTGAATAAGCCTTTCGAGGCAGAGGTTTCAGCGATAATTTGGATGTAAACAAAAGTCAAATCGCCGATTTTTCTATGACAGAATGAAACGAAATGATGAATAAGCGTGAATAAGGATAGATAGAGACGAAGATAGGTTGAGTCAAAAATCTGGTGTACTTGATGCCTTGGGGCTTTGAGCAGTTTCTGTTGGTGACGACTGACAAATTGACCGTCTACGAGAAGGCGATCGTTCAGTGTTTTCGTCACGTTCGCTACGCCTACCTGCAGATTGTCAAGCAACGGCGAAAGCGGCGGTTGGTCACCGTCAAGCAACGACTGGTCAAGGGCAAAGAGAGCGATTTTCCGCCGAAAACCAGGAATACCTCCTACCTTGAGCGATTCAATCTGACCTTAAGTCAAAGTGTTTCCTATCTTCAGCGCAAAACTTTGGGGTATTGCAAAAGCCAAGTCAACTTCCAATGGATGTTGTGGATGAATCTCTTTAATTACAACTACTGCCAGTTTCACAGGAGCTTGCGACAAGATCTAACGGGCGAGTCTACAAAATTTCAACGTCGTTATCGTCATTTGACTCCGGCGATGAAGATGGGATTAACGACAACTCGATTAGATTGGCGCGATCTGATTATCGCTCCAATTCCCGAAAACGCCCATGAATTCACCACCTCCACTATTTTGTGAGGACTACCTAAAATTTCGCCGCAATGGGCATGGCGGGCGATCGCCGATACTTCAACAGACATGGCGGGCGATCGCCGATAGATGTCAGAATCAAGTGAGAGACGTTAAATGACCGACCGTGATTGGCAGAAAGTAGACGGCGTTATAGAACGTGGACATCAGGTGGCCTCTGGATCTGCATTCGATACGCCTTACCCTGGTGGGACAATAGAAATGCAAGTTCCTTGCTTTAAAGAACTAGGCTTAGACTTGACCCACTGCTTTAAAGCCACAATAAACGTATCGATTCGCCCAAGCACCTTTCAATTAGTCAACCCTGAGTTTACTTTTAGAGAGGTCAAGTGGACGGATAGACACCCACCCGAAGATTTTTCTTTTTCACGTTGTCGAGTTTGGTTTAAATCAACCAGCTATGATGGTTTGATCTATTATCCTCATCCAGAAACGAAAAAACGCCACTTTCAAAGTCCATCAATTATCGAAATAATTGCGCCGCTAATCCCTAACATTGAATATGGATGCAGAATAGCGATCGCGTATAACGCCTTAGAAGTGACAGTGAATCATGCCTAAGCAGTCGAGTAGCCGGTTGCCCTGCTAGTTTCCTTGGCAAAACCTTGCTCACCAGTTTACCCGTCAATCTCTATCAATTCAAAAGAGCGCCCCATGATGGATGTTTTAAGGGCTCGGGCTGACACCAAAGCTTGTCACGATATGATTCACTTTAATAATGCAGGCGCTTCACTCATGCCTATACCAGTGAGTAATGCACTGCATTCGTATTTGTTTGAAGAAGAAAACCAGGGCGGCTACGAAACCGCTGCTGCTAAGATATGTGAGCTAGATAATTTTTACACGGCCAGCGCAACCCTTCTAAACTGCACTCCGAAGGAGATTGCTGATGTTGAGAACGCTACCAGAGCGTGGGATATGGCTTTTTATAGCCTCAAATTTAGCCCTGGCGACAAAATCCTGACAACGATTTCTGAGTATGTCAGTAATGTGGTTGCCTATCTGCACCAAGCGAAGCGTTGTGGTGTTGAACTGATATTTGTGCCTAATGATGAATACGGCCAGATTGACACAAAAGCACTAGAGAACCTGATTGATGATCATGTCAAACTGATCTCAATCAATCATATTCCCACAGGAGGTGGACTCGTCAATCCAGCGGTTGAGGCTTGCCGATAGGAGGATGATTTATTCAAAGACTAGCTCCATGCGATCGGAACGAAACCGAGTCACTCCATACTCAATGACATCTCCAAACTGATTCACATTCACCGACTCGGTCAACAAAATCGGCGACTGCAACGAAACCTGAAGATAGTTCGCATCTCGGGGTTGAACCATCCGGGCCGATATGCGAGTGCTCCGGCGAAGATGGTCAAAATCGTAGCAGTGGCGCAGCATCTTGGAAATCGACTGATAAGTTTCACAATGGGTCGCGATGTCCGGCATGAGAGCGCAAGGAAAATAGCTGCTGGCGATGCTGAGGGGATAGCCATCAGCTAAGCCCAACCGCTCGAATAACACCACCGGATCGCCAAGGTTGACTTTGAGACGTTTAGCGACAGGACTATCGGCAGGCAGTTTTGCAATCCGCAGCGTTTCTTTCGTTGGCGTCAGGCCCTGGGCTTTGAGCATTTCGTTGTAGCGTACCCGTTTGCCAATAGTGAGAGCAATAGGAGCCGCCATGACAAACGTGCCTCGCCCGCGATCGACCCGGACCAACCCTTCCTGACGAAGAATTTCGATCGCCCGCC
>JAKSDM010001233.1 GCA_022360135.1 Pseudanabaenales cyanobacterium
CAATGATTTTGGCGGTATTTTCTATGGTTCAGCGCCAGAGACGATCGGTCAATGTACCATTAAACCCCTTCCGATCGGACATAATTCTGGCGAACTCATCCCTCCCTATCAAAAGCCGCTAGTTCCGCCTTCAGCGTGTCCGGAACGGCGCAATCAATTGAACATGGCTGCTATGCAAACGGGGCAGTACCCAATCTTTCAACCCTTATTTGTAGCGGTGAAGCATGACAGCCAAGCTAATGAACAGGCAGGCGAAGCTTATGCTCACTTGCTGCTAACCGATCAGGGCCAGGATCTAATCAGACAAGCGGGATATATTCCCATTCGTTGTTTATCCCACGTCGCTGACAAATTGGCGACTTGCGATTATTCTCCTGCTGCTAGGTGAACGGTTTTCTCCTGGGTTAAACTCATCTCCGAAGTTGCCCCCAGTCATCCTCGGATCACCACAATCTCCCGATGCCCGGGAGTCATTGCCAGTTCCGTTGTCGTCCGCTCCGCAATCGGCGGTAGCCCCAGTCGCTGATCAAAAATCACCAACCAACCCGTCTTTAACCCCAACCCCGCCAGGTAGCGATCCAACTGTTCCAATCCAACCTTTATCGGGTCAGGTCGGCCCTCGCGCCACACCTTCAACTCCATGCCTAACGTCACCGTCCCGTAGCGCAAACATAGGTCCATCCGATCCGATCCGATCGCATATTCTCGCTCCAAAACGCCGCCGCCGTTCACCACCCGATGCAAAAAAGCCATCAGCACTAAATGAGGCGCAATCTCATGGTATGGAGCACTTTTCAGCAAAGGGTGTCCATGCTGCCGCCAAAAGCTGAGAAATGCCTGTAGAAGCTGGTCTGGGTCGAGGTCGCCAGCAGCAGTCAGCCAGCTAGGGGAAATTTGCGGTAGTGACGCCTGCGGGGTTTGGCTGAGAACCCGAGGCAGCACCTCCTGATAGATCGGATTGGCGATTACCAGTCCCCCCTGAGACCCCATGCGACACAAGCCCAAATCAATCAGAAATTGCACATCATCGTGGGGAATATCTCCCAACTCTCGCCCCGCCAGCATCGGTTCAATCACGGCGCGTACCCGGTCTTCTCGTAAAATGCTGGCCAAACTATCCAGATGGGTATCTTGTCGCTGAATCAGAATTTCTTTCGCCGTCTTGATGTGGGTTGCCGTAATCGGCTGAGTCGGCTCGGTGACTAACTCTTCCACAATTTCTTTAGCCAAAGCATTGATTAACCAGGGTTGACCTTGGGTCAACTCAAAGGCTTGCTGGGTCGCCTCAGGCTCGAAAAGCTGGCCCGTTTCAACAGTATGTTGCTGATACAAGCTTTCTACTTCTGCAAGGGTGAAGTTCCTCAAGGTCAGGGATTTAAGCTTGATATTGACAGGACTAGACGTGTTTAGACGGCGACTGCCCCCAGACGCCACCTTATAGTCCCGCACATCCCGCACCCCAATTAAAGCCAGGGATTGAGGAAATCCTTGGGGGCGATCGGGATACCCTGAACGCAATTGTCTCAGGACTGAAATTAAGGTTTCATCTTGCAATGCATCAATTTCATCAATGAAAATGACCAGGGGGCGGGGAGAGGCTTTGGTCCAAGCTCTCAAGGCGGCCTGTAGGCGTTGACCCGGTTCTGCATGCGGCCATGGAGGCGGGTGTAGTTCGGTCGGTAGATGGTTTTCGGCGCGATCGCGCCAACTGCCCAACATCGCGAATTCCGCCGCCCCCGGGTCATGGGGAAAAGCGGCCCCGACTTCTGCAGATACCATCACAGCCGTATAAGCGCCACTGGCAGTAAGTTGCTGGGCCAGCGCTAACATGGCGGTGGTTTTGCCCATTTGTCGGGGGGCATGGATGACAAAGTAACCCCGTTGCGCAACCAAGCGCTCAAGTTGAGGCAACCGAGCCAGAGGAGCGAGCATATAGTGAATGTCCGCTTGGCAAGGACCCGCCGTATTAAACCATTTGGGCATTGGAAAAGGGCGGTTAGGCGACCTTCCCCATCTTACGAGAAGTCGTCTGTTCGGTGATAATACGACGTTAGGGATCTGCAGAAAAATAACATCCCATCTACCCATCCAGGATTTTAGATTTTGGATTTTGGATTTTGGACTTGATTTCCCTCCCATGCCCCTCTGCTCCCCCTGTTCCCCCTGCTCTCCCCATCCACCCATTCCCCCATCTACTGCCTTTACTGGGACTTTATTTTGACGCAACTCTTTGACCCGAGGGTTTACTCAGCTTGCAGTCGAGTTGATCGCCCTGGCGGAAGTTGAAGAACAGGATGTTTTCTATGGCGCTGTGACAATTGGCAATGTCTGGAACTTTGGCAAGCTCGACGTCAAGCAGAAACTCATTATCCAGGATATTCCTCTCTACTCAATTCCCAATGACCTGGAAACGTTGATGAAAATTTTAGTGGGAATTATGGTCGAAGTATAACTGTTGGCCAATCGATGGCGGTTATACAATGCGATCGCCCCCATGACCTCAAAATAAGATTCCCCCGTCTCCTAATTAGGATGCAGTTGGCGAAATATTCCGCAATACTTTCCTTTTCCCCTCGATCCCAGGTTCTGCCTATGTAACGTGGCAACAAGTGCAATATTTTCAAAGTAGTTCGACGTAAACACGGCTACAAGACTCTCTGAGGGTATTTTATGCTTAAGGGTGAATAAACCACCTCACTCGCTATTACACAATGGATGATAACAAAGCCTTATTTGACTACTGGCATGGCCGTGTCCAGCTTAAAAATCATGAATTAATTAAGGCTTCTAGGCACGTCCCCACTTTTGAGCTGCGCCACGAATGCACCAACTAAGTAGGTCTGCAAAAATATTTACAGTATTTTGGGCAGAAAATGAGAGATCATGGACTTCTGTATCTACTGTTACTCACTATGCCCCTGACCCGAGAAATTACCCCAGAAACCCAAC
>JAKSDM010000393.1 GCA_022360135.1 Pseudanabaenales cyanobacterium
TAATTGACTCTGATTCTGATGGCGATACCAAGTTATATTATCTTGTCGGTTTTGATCCAACAAAAAAGACAAAATTTTCAAAGGCAAGTTTTGATTATCGTGATAGCTTCGCAGGTTGGGTGATTAGTCGCTCTACAGATAGAAGCCGAGTATATTCTTATGTTCGCGATGGTGAAAATTCTTTTCAAGGTAAAAAAATTCCGTTTCATTTTAAGATTCCCACAGGTCCTTACAAGTCAATTGTTGCCTGCGCCATTCAACCTCTTATGCCCGCTCGCGGAACCTCTCCACAAATGGTTCTGTGTATAGACTGCTCAAAGGAAAACTTTGGGATTTTTTCTAACCGTTCTGCAGATAGAGAATATATTGAATCGGTATTACTTTTTTTATCAAATGCTTTTGCCATCGCTCAAGCATCGATGAATGTCCCTGCATCAAGAGACAAAAATGATAAGAAAAGCATCGCAAATTGGATTAGAGAGACTTATTATGATAATAGTAATTGAACCTAATTTCGTATTGGAATTTAATTCTTTTTGCTTCGTACTAGAACTATTCAGATGGTAAATATGTAATGGCTTTTTCTATTCTTTAATAGGCTCAGTTCAACAGCAGGAACTGCTTAGAGCTGATTTCTAAAGGAGACTTAATCTATTTGAAAAGTAGCAACGAACACCCGTATTCAAAGAAGTCTCTCTGGGATTTAGGCTGAAAATCAATCACTTAACAACTCTACAGAAAGCCATGACTTCAGTTTACGCTAGTGAACTCACTGCATCGCAATTGGAATTGCTCAACTCTCTCCTACCTGCGCCTAAACCCACAGGTCGCCCCCGGACAGTGAACCTGACATGGGTGCTTCAAGCCATCTTCTATGTGCTGACGACTGGGCGCCCTTGGTATTTACTGCCCAAGGATTATCCACCGCAATAATTGCCGCAAAGGATTGGGCTACTCGACCTGGAGAGAGATCGTCTTGAGGCTTTTGCCAGGGTAAGGGATGGTCGGCGCAGTCTTCTCGGGCGAGCCACAGTTGCCAACTTATCAACGGCCTCAAGTCGCTCCAACACTCTGCTGCTGGAGTGTCCCCGACTTGAGGCAGTGTCCAATGTAAACTTTGCTTGGCAAAGCGATACCAGTGGTCCACCCCAAATCGGCGCAGATATTTCCACCACAAATGCTCTAGGGGCGGAAAAATAACGCTATTGGTAGAGTCGCTTCATTGAAAACTGCGCAATGCTAGGCAAGCGGATTGGCGAGTTGCGGCGATCTTCCATCGGAGTAGGCATAATTGTGATTACACCAGTGGGTAAGTAGGTAAACACATGCTCAATATTAGTTTGGATGATGAAGCAGAAAGATATTTGATTGAAATCTTAAAACGAGAAGAAATTACAATTAACGACCTAATCAAACAACTTTTGAGAAATCGTCTTAATATTGCCCATCCGCAAAAAACAATTTTGGAGCGCATGGGTGGTATGCCGCAACATTTGCTTTATATAGGCGGTTTATCTGATCGCGACAAGCGCCGAGAAATTATTTCAGCTCGTCTTCAAGCGCGTCATCAAGCGAGTTCATGAACATCTATCCTCAAATCTTAGTTGACACTGGTTTGTTAGTCGCTTTTTACGATGCTGCCGATCAGTACCATGACGCAGTTGTGAAGTTCTTTGCAACCTGCACCAGCCAGCTTATTACAACCGTTGGTTGTGTTACAGAAGTCATGTGGTTGTTAACCTCTAATTGGCAAGTTCAAAATGAATTTTTGACCCATTTAGCCAATGAAGTGTACTGCTGTCAGCAACTGATATCCGAAGATTTTGCTCGAATTGCTGAACTCAATGCTCAATATGCTGATTTGCCAGGCGATTTCTCAGATCTAGCATTGGTCAGTCTTTCTGAAAGGCTAAATATTGCAGCGATCGCAACACTGGATAAGGATTTTGATATCTACCGTCGCTATCGCAAACAGCCATTTGAGCGAGTCTTTCGACCGTGAAAACTTAGGCAGCGCCCCCAAGCAAGTCAAAATCGCTAATGGAAGTAACCCGTAAGACCTTGACCTTATCGGCTGACCTGCACTTGTCTTACCTGACCTGGGGAGCCGGAGACCCGGTGATGTTATTGCATGGGCTGGCCGATCATGGGTTAGTGTGGCAAAGTTTGGCGGAGTCGTTGGGCGATCGCTATCTCTGCATCACTCCCGACCTGCGAGGCCATGGGGAGAGCAGCAAACCGCCTGAGACAGACTATGATTCCAGGATGTTAGCAGCGGACTTGGAGACGCTGGCGCAGCATCTCAGCCTGGACTCAGTGCATGTGGCGGCTCACTCCTGGGCGGCGAAAGTAGCCCTGGTGTGGGCGCGTCAACAGCCCCAGCGCATTCGCAGCTTGATCTTGGTGGATCCCTTTTTTGTCAATCGATTGCCTGGCTTCTTGCGGCCCACCTTCCCAATCCTTTATCGTATTCTGCCTTTTCTCAAGGTGATGGGGCCATTTCCAACCTACGAAGCGGCTGCCGCTATTGCCCGTCGCTTGAAGCAATATCGGGGATGGAGCCCCTTGCAAGAATCGGTTTTCCAGGCCGGCATGGAACAGAAACCAGAGGGTTGCTGGGGCAGCAAGTTCGCCATTGCAGCTCGCAACGGGGTTTTTCAAGATACGCTGCAACTGGCGGGTTTGACTGAGGCGATTACCACCCCGACCAACTTGATGTTGCCAAAACAGGGTCTAAACCGCACCGCTTTTCAGCTTAAGCCTTATAAACAGCACTTGATCGATCTCACCATCACCCCTATCCCCGGAAATCATTGGCCCCATTTAGTCGAGCCCCAGGCGTTTAATCAGGCTGTGGCCGACTTTCTTGACCTAGATAGGGGTTAGGTATAACCGGAAACAAAATTTATATTTCAAATTCTGACACTTTGGGTCGAGCCTTGCTTGCTGTGTGCTTTAATCCCTTCAGGATCAGGCAAATCTCTGCATAAACCCAAATCTCTAGCCAATGCACCCGATTAAAGCCATACAGAATCAAGTTCTCTCTATTTTGTTGACGGTAGTTCTGGTTGGAGTGATTATCTGTGGCCATGTAGATGAGGCGATCGCGGCTTCCCCCCCTCCTTATGAGCCGATGGTAGGTCCTAAAGAAGAGATGGGGGCTTGGAGCCTGATTCCCTTACCGCCTGCAGAGGACCAAATGCAGGCAGTCCACACCATTCTCTTGCCCAATCAGAAAGTGCTCATTGCTAACGGCAGCAGTAACCGCAGTCGGCTTGAAAATGGCCAGGTTCTGATTGGAGTCGATGGCAAGAAGCCAGAAGTGGTCGATAATACAACCCTGTTCGACCCCGCGCTCTCGGATCCGGACCGAGCGCTGGTATCGGGGCTGGAACCCGATTACTTCAGCAACCCCTTTGAGCGGATCGCCTCACCGCCAACGCCAGTTAATGGAGAAACCAACGACATCTTCTGTAGCGGCCATTTGCATTTGCCAAATGGTAATGTCCTATTTGCTGGAGGCAATCGACGCTATTATCCCAACGGCGGTTTCCAAGGCACTAAACACACCAACGTCTTTGATTGGCGAACCAACCGTTGGAGTTCAGCTGGCGAGATGGTGAACGGCCGCTGGTATCCCACCCTGGTGTCCCTGGATAACGGCAAGATCGCGATTTTCTCCGGGATTGGATTTGGCAACTTCGAGACCAATTCCATTGTTGAGTTCTATGACCCTCAGGCTGCCAATGACAAAGCCTGGCAGGCGATTGATCTCAAGGATGTGGAGAACAGTCCGTTCAACACCCCGATGGTGAACACCGCCACAGAACCCTGGTTGCTCAGACGTCTGCTCAACCGGCCAAGCCGGATCCCAGATGTGCTAGATCTTTACCCTCGGATCTTCCCCACTGCCGATGGTCAATATCTGATTACGGGGGATGGCGGGGGTAAGGCTCCCCTAGCCCTGCCCAATAGCACCAATACCTATTTAATGTCTATTGACGAGGATGAAACGGGCAAGATATCCATCCGCTTTGCTGACAAACAACCCCAGCGGAAAGAGCGCAATAAAGGCTACGGAACCGCTGTGGCGGATCCCAACTCTAACGACATCCTGTTGATTGGGGGGATTGTCGGAACCAACGACATTCAGTTTGGCAACCCCAATAACCCTAACAATAGAACCTTTCAACAAGCCGGGGCGTTTATTAGTTCTAGCCTAGAGCGATGGCGCGCCCCTTCTCCCTACGGCGATGGAGATATCCCCAATGGCTCCTGGGAGATAGAAAAAGGCTTTCTGGGTAGACCTTGGGCGATGGGTCAGGCGGTAATCCTACCCACAAAAGAAATTCTGGTGATGGAGGGGGGACGCTATGGAGAAGTTGACGCCTATAAGGATCCACTGCTGCTCCATCCCGATCCGTCTGCGCCTGAATCCTACACCAAACAAACCATGAATCCCGCCCAGATTCCCAGACTCTATCACAACAATGCCCTGTTGTTAGCCGATGGCCGGGTTTTATCGATTGGCGGCAACACCAACCAGGCCGTTAGAGATGAAGTCAGCGGAACGGTTTATACCAATACAGAATCTGACCCGAATGGCTTTATTCGATTTGTGTATCCGCCCTATCCGGAGTACTACGTTCCGGCTGAAATTTGGCAAGCAGAGATTTTTAGCCCGCCCTATTTGTTTCGACCCGGCCCCCGCCCCGAAATCTCCCAGGCCCCTGAACACTTGAACTATGGGGAGTCTGCAGCGATCGCCGTTAACCATGTGACGGCTGAAAAGTACTCAATGACTGAGGCCCAAACCCATATTGCCGCCGACTCCTCTCTGGTTCTGATTAAGTTGTCTTCGAATACCCATGATTTTGATAGTGGGCAACGTCTGGCGGATCTGCCGCTGACTACGATTGAATTATCGGATGAACCGGATACCTTGACCGCAACCCTTGGCTTCACCGCACCAGATAACCCCCATCTTTACCCACCAGGATACTATATGTTGTTCTACCTCAATGAGGTTGGCAAACCCTCTCACGCCAAGATGATTCAGCTTGGACAGCCTGCCTAATCGAGCCCTGGCCATCTGGCCCAGCGCCCCTATTCGCTTAATCGCAGACCTGGCGTCAAAATCGGTAATTTATCAGCGGTTTCCATTTCAATTGACACAACCCTGCATCCTGTATCCTGCCTTTCCTGAGATGTATTCAACACAAGCGATATTGCTATAGACAAGGAGGCGAACCATGGCGCTGACCCAAGCAGATCTGGCAACCCCCTTAACCAATGGGATTGATCCGTACAATCTTGGGAAATATCAATTCTTGCTGGATGATATTCAGGGCAATATTCTCAAGTCCCATGGACGTGATCATAGCGCCCACCTGTTTTTGCAATTCAAAGTTAAGGCAGACCTGATCAAGTCATGGATCAGGGATTTCGCCAAGCAATACGTTACCTCGGCCCAGCGTCAGGCAGAAGACTCTAAAGCCTATAAGGAAGCTAAACAACGGGGGGAACAAGCCCCTGAAAGCCCTCTCTTCGCAAACTTTTTCCTTTCAATGCAGGGCTATCTGCAATTGGGATTTGAGTATGGCCAAACTCCCAATGACAAGTTTTTTCGGGCCGGAGCGAAAGATCCCCAAACTTGGGCGGCCCTGGGGGATCCCCCCCCTCGTAACCCGATATTTTCGTTTATCCGGAATTGGGATTCTGGCTTCGCCGACCGGATTGATGCATTAGTCCTATTGGCCCATGACAACCCCGAAATCTTGCAGCAACAGGTTAACCAAGTTCGGCAAAGCTTGCGTCGAGTCGCCAAGGTGCTGCGTCAAGAAGCCGGATTTATTCTCAGAAATGAGGCTGGCTACCCGATCGAGCACTTTGGCTTTCGCGATGGCCTGAGCCAGCCCCTGTTTATGAAAGACGATATTGATAGGGTCCGATCTGGGAGCAACTTTGACCAATGGGATCCCCGCTCTCCCCTCAACCTGGTCCTGGTCAAAGATCCCCATGGCAAGACGGAGGATAGTTATGGCAGCTATCTGGTTTATCGAAAGCTGGAACAAAACGTCCAGGGATTCCGCCAGCGCATTCGGCAGATGGCGTCAGCACTCAAAATTTCGGTTGAGTTGGCCGAGGCTTACACCATTGGCCGTTTCCGCGATGGCACGCCCGTGACCCTTGCAAGTGAGCCCGATGCAAATCAGATCACCAATGAGTTTAACTACGCGTCAGATATGCAGGGGAGCCGGTGTCCCTTTCATGCCCATATTCGCAAAAGTAATCCCCGAGGCGATTCAGGCAGGATTAAACCCCCGGATATTCCTTTAGAGGAAGAGAAAAGCCATCGTATCGTTCGGCGGGGCATTAGTTATGGAGACAAAACCCCGCAGGCAGACCCCCAAAAAGGGTCGGGCTTGTTATTTATGTGCTTTCAGGCCGATATTGAGCATCAGTTTTTATTCATTCAGGTGCTTTGGGTGAATGGCGTCAATTTTGTCAAACCCCAGGTGGGTAAAGACCCGCTGGCAGGTCAGGGCGCCGCATTTCCCAATGGAAAAAATCAGCACCTATGGCCCAAGCAGTGGGGTGACGAAGAAGCCGGATTCGAAGACTTTAATTTTAATTATGATACCGACAAAAAGCCCGAGCCCCCCTCTATTTCTCAATGGGTGAATATGAAGGGGGGAGAGAACTTTTTTGCCCCTAGTATAAGTTTCTTGAAAGATTTAGAGTAATGGACTTAAAAAAAACCTCCGGCGCGAGGCCAGAGGTTGGAATCAGGGTGCATCTACCATCCATCTATCCATAGAAAATACCCTTCGATCAGGATGGTTTTAAGATTTAAAAGGTCCAATGTTTTGACTTTCCAGCAATTCTCAAAAAAAACCTCCGGCGCGAGGCCAGAGGTTGGAATCAGGGTGCATCTACCATCCATCTATCCATAGAAAACACCCTTCGATCAGGATGGTTTTGAGATGTTTTTGGCAAAAAAATCAAAAAAAACCTCCAGCGCCAGGCCAGAGGTTAAATCAGGGTGCATCTACCATTCATCTATCCATAGAAAATGTCCCTTGATCAGGACAGTTTTGAGATTTAAAAGGTCCAATGTTTTGACTTTCCAACAATCCTCAAAAAAAACCTCCGGCACGAGGCCAGAGGTTGGAATCAGGGTGCATCTACCATCCATCTATCCATAGAAAAACCCCCTCGATCAGGACAGTATTGAGATGTTTTTGGCAAAAAATCAATAAAAAACCTCCAGCGCCAGGCCAGAGGTTGAAATCAGGGTGCATCTACCATTCACTTATTCGCTTTGACCTGTCTTTATCCGGAAAAGTTTCGAGGTTTTTGGGGGGGAAACTCAATTAGAAAAAGCAACCATTGGCGATTAGATTTCTGAGTTAGGTTTGAAGTTTGAGATATCTCCCTTAATTTCAAGCTCTGTCTTCAGTTTTTCATTATCTTTCCTGTTTTCTACTCTCCAAAAATAAAACCCTCAACCAGAGGCTGAGGGTCAAATTAGGGTGCATCTACCGTTCACTTATTCTCTTTGACACGCCTCTACTCGGAAAAGTTTCATGGGCAATTTGCTGGAGTTTGCAAGAAGCCTCAGCATCGAAATTCAATTAACGCCTGACGGTAGGCGTCGGGTTGGCCGGTATCAAAGGAGCGGCCTTTCACTCGATAGCCAATCATGCCTTCTGCCCGTTGTAGGTGATCTAAACAAGATGTGAGCTGAAACTCGCCGTGCTGACGCTGATTCTGTTCAATGCTGGCTTGCAGCAAGTGAAAAATTTGGGGAGTCAGCACATACATCCCGAAAATCGCCAGCAATTTGTCCGCCGCCATGCCAGTTACATGTAGTCGTTGTCTGGCGTCGTCAATATCTGGCTTTTCAACCAACTGGGTAATTGATAACAGTTCATTCGGCTTGACCCAAGCGCCGACTACGCAACCGCGATGGGAAATCGTTTCTACCGGTGTGGGTTCAATCGCGATCGCACTTTTGCCCCACTGCTCATATTGCGCCAAAAGCTGGGCTGCGCAGGAAGCCTCAATGTCAGAAATGTAAAGGTGATCGCCTAACAGCAGCAGAAACGGTTCATCGCCCACCCATTCCCTGGCGCAGAGCACAGCATGGCCAAAGCCTTCCTGGACATGCTGAATCAGGAAGGTTACTCGCTGCCCGAGGGCGTAAAGGTATTCAATATAGTCTCCCTGTTTGGCCGCCAATTTTTGTAAATAGTCAGCTTTTGGGCGCTGCTGGAAGAATTCCTCGAATAGGGGGAGATCGCTCGCTTGGACAATAATGCCGACCTCTTCAATCCCGGCGCTAATGGCCTCCTCTACGATGGCTTGAATCACTGGCTTAGCCCGTCCCATTCGATCAATGATGGGGAACAGCTCTTTCTTAACCACCTTGGTCGCTGGGAACAATCGAGTCCCAAATCCAGCGGCTGGAATCACTGCTTTACAAACCTGTCGCCTTTTGGAAGCCATAGTTTCGATGAAAAATGAACAATTAGCTATGATCGGCGAATAGGGACATCGGTATCCGAGAACAGGGTATCCGAGAACTTGATAAGTGTCTGTGCAGAAATATTTACAGGGCTAAGTGACTGTATTTGAGTGGTTTCAGCTGCTTTTCTCTGTAATTAATTTTGCCTACCTACTTAATTGAACGTTGATCATTAATCACTGAAATAACTGACTTTAAAGGGGCAGCTCCGGTTTGTCCGTTTGCAATAATTCAACCTGTTCCCGCAGCGATTGGGCGAAGTCTCTTTCTCCCGACGTTTCGAGTAAGTCAGCCGCCTGCTGGTAGTCAGCGATGATTGCGTCGCGCGCCTCTTTGCTCAGGCTTTCTGGCCCCTCAAACGACTCTCCCTGTTCTGCGTAAGCTTGCCCCCAATAGGCGTCAGCTCGCCCCATGTAGGCTTCCGGCTTAGTTGGATCGATATCGATGGCTGCACTATAAGCGGAGATCGCCGCCGGGTAATTTTGTTCTTCGGACAGAGTCATCGCCTGGTTGAAGACTTGTTCAAATTCGGTTGCGGGTCGCACCGCCACGTCATACACGCCGCCTTGGCCCGAGTAAGAGCCCGCCAGGATTGTATAGGAGCCGCTGGTTGGCAAGGTTGTGACAATGGTGGAGTTAAGGGTGCCGCCGTAGTCATCATTCACTGCAATTTCCTCACCATCCGGATCCAGCAGGATCAAAAGGGTGTCAAACTCCTCGCTGGCCATTGTAATGGTGACTATCTGGCCGACCTCACCCTCAAAAGAATATTCGTCTCGCATTGGGGCAAGGCTGCCTTGCTGCTGCAGGATTTCCTCCGCCTTAGCCGACAAACCTGGCAGAAATGCGCCTAAGCTGCCGGCGATAATCGCAATCACTGCAACTAAACTTGGTTTTGTGGGTTTTAGAGTCCACATATTCATACAAATTCCTTAATTGAATTGAGCAAAAATGTTGAGCTGCCAAGGCATCAGTTGGACAGGTCACTCCCTATTAGGTTTACTTCAATAGGTTAAGGGACCTATCCTGATTGTTCACTTTATTTCATTTTTGTTCACTGCTCATGGCTAATTTACCAGTTAGGGAGCGCACCTCCCCTTGAGTGTCAGGGATTGTCGCGACTGGGACTATCTCCAGGACGGATGGCGGGTTAAGGTAAGAACGATAAGGGATGAGTGAACGATTAGCTGTTATTAGTCTTTAGACTTTGAGAGTTAGGCGTCAGGTCCCGATCTTAGGCGCTGGCCATTGACCCAGCAAATTATTTTTTTAGAATAGAGTTCCCGATCAAGCGAGGAAAATTGATGCGATCTAGGCTGCTGGCTGCTGGCTGCTTTTTTTTAACTTCCGTTTCAGACATATTATTGCTCAATTCGGTTGCGATCGCGCTCCCCCAGCCCGAAGACCCGCCAGAGGAAATATTGCGCACCGAGATCATTATTGAGACGAGATCGCCAATCGACGGCAGCCCCTTAACAGCGGCTGACTATGCTGAGCTACAAGCTCAGCTACAAGCTCCTCTAGAGAACCCCGACGTGTCTTCAGAGATAAAGTATCTGATTTTTCTACTGCAGATTCGCCGGGTTATCAAGCCCATACTCCCGTTTATTCCGTAATACAGGCGTTCTAAAATTAATACACATGATTGCTAGAGTGATCTCCGCTACCCAAAAGAATTACCCGGAGAAATAACTATAAAGCACTAAGTTTTGTTAATCTAATTCGCAGATACTTATGTTTTCATGGTTTCTGAAGCAAATCTGGTTTAGTTCTAGCTATTAAGTGATATTTCCTTCAATCCCCTCAAATGCTACGTAAACGGGGATGCGTAGCCATCTAAGTAATTCTGTTGGCTTTCTGGGCGCTCATGGCTTCCCGATTTTTTCGCTCATCTTCCTTTGTTGTAGCAGCTTATGTTGTAGCAGCTTATTCGGCAAAATACTTTTGAATCCCTAGGTTAGGTAGGTAAGTCTATGTCATTGACCATCGCCCCTGAACAGATTGACCGGATTGTCTGGAATCAGCATCACGATCCTTTTGAGGTGCTGGGGCCCCATATGATTCAGCAGGATGGCAAAACGGTTTGGGCGGTGCGGGCCTATTTACCCCAGGCCGAAGCCGCGTGGATCATCCTGCCTGAATCTCGCAAAGACTATCCGATGCAGACGTCTCATCATCCTCACTTTTTCGAATGCATCATCGAAGCGAAGGAAGTCTCTAATTACCAAATCCGCTATCAGGAAGGGGAACATGAACGCGTTATCTATGATCCCTATGCGTTTAGATCTCGTCGCTTGAGCGATTTTGACCTGCACTTATTCGCTGAAGGCAGCCATCATCGCCTTTACGAGAAGATGGGGGCTCACCCCACTCAAATTGACGGTGTGGATGGAGTTTACTTTGCTCTGTGGGCGCCTAATGCCCGCAATATTTCTGTGCTCGGCGATTTCAACCATTGGGACGGTCGTAAGCACCAAATGCGGAAGGGGAACGGCGGTATCTGGGAATTGTTTATTCCAGGGTCGGATATTGGCGATCGCTACAAGTACGAAATCAAAAATAATGAAGGGCATATTTACGAAAAATCGGATCCCTACGGCTTTCGTCAAGAGGTCCGGCCCAAAACCGCTTCAATCGTGACAGATTTGGAGGCCTACGCCTGGCATGACCAGGACTGGATGGAAAAACGCCGTCACACTGACCCTCTGACTCAGCCCATTTCAGTGTATGAAGTTCACCTGGGATCCTGGCTTCACGCCTCCTCCACCGAACCCGCTAAAGGGCCTGACGGCACACTTGAACCGATAGTGACTGTGGCTGAACTGAAGCCGGGCGCTCGCTTCCTCACCTATCGCGAACTGGCGGAAAAACTTATTCCCTATGTTAAAGACCTAGGGTTTACCCATATCGAACTGTTACCGATTGCTGAACACCCCTTTGACGGCTCTTGGGGATACCAGGTAACCGGGTACTTTGCCGCCACCTCCCGCTA
>JAKSDM010000065.1 GCA_022360135.1 Pseudanabaenales cyanobacterium
AAAATTGGCTTTGATCAGGATGATTTGACTCAAATTCGCTTTGATTAAGTTAGCCTGACTTAAAGATTCCAAGCGCCTGCGGTTAAGATAACCAGTCTTGGGGATAAAGTCTGCCTGAAAAAATCGTGTTTTCAGAAATCCCCCGAGTCGGTTTCAGCTCACTCAAAGCTTTCCCAGGCCCCAAGGTTTTGACTGGGCCGTGGATCTTCAGTTGGCAGGTCCCAATAGATCAGATCCACGAAATTGCCAAGAAATTTGTCTTAGCCAATGCGTTCAATCCAGAGATTGCGCGTATCCAATTTGACAATGGCGCCTAGGTTCACAAAATGGTTGCAGTGCCCGATAACGGATCTCTGCAAGCCTTATTTTGTTGTTGTCAGGACTCTTGAAATAAAACTTTAGGAACGACTGAATACTTTATTTGCTAGTATTCACAAGTCGCCATGCGAGAGGAGAGAGAGCCTCCAATCCAAACAAAAAATACACCAGCCCCCACCAACCCCCACCACAACCAACTCATCCTCTCACCCAACGGGAGGTGGCCCTTAGGTGCTGAAGAAGTGCTGAAAGTTACTTCACGGTAGGAAATCCATTTACCATTCACACGCCAGCCGACTTTATCGCCAAACTTTCTCCAAATTGTATCACATGGGTACTTGCCATCGAGCGTTGCGCCGCACTCGACATAAATTTGCTTTTGTACGCTAAACCCAAATTGACCCTGGCTATATTTCACCCACAGACGATCAATGGTTAGCAGGTCCGCACAGGGAAAATTTAGCAGTTCCTCGCTAGTGAACCAATCGCCTGACTTCTTGCCGACCGCACGAATCATCACCTCATAGGTTTCTTGATCGGCTGCTTTCCAATCCTTCGCTTTGAGCAAGTCCCGCAGTTTTTTGTAGTCAATCCCTTTTTCTGAACTGAGGTCATCCTCAGCTTCCCGTCGCCTTCGTTCGGCTTCTTCTTCTTCTTGCTGTTGTCTGCGTTGAGCCTCAGCTTCTGCCTTTTCCCGCTCTAGCTTCTGCCGTTCGAAAGATTGCTGTAGCGCCGCCTCAATGGTCTGCACCTCTTCATTGCTCAGCCCCAAAGCCCCTTGGAACCGTCTCATCTGGCTGCGAGTACTTTTGCTAAGGGGATTTTGCTGTTGTAGCGTTTCCTGCAACACCGATTCATACTGGGCCAGATTTTGACGCTTGGTCACATAGGGCACTAACTCTTCCTGTTCAATCGCCTCGGCTTCATCCGGGGTGAGTTTGTAGGTACGCCGAAAGGCGTTAAGAACCGGGCGGTTAATGGCGGTAATTTCTCCCCTGTTGGTTTCTAAGCAATGGCAAACTTCTTGGCGGTACTTGTCTAAGCGTTCTTTGGCTTCCCCAAATTGGCGATTGAGCTTGGTTTTGATCGGGGCGACGTCTTGGGCTGACAGAGCCAGTGCAGTTTGGAGCCGATCGAGTTGGTCTTGTACATCTGCCTGGAGGGGATATTGCTGCTGTACCGCCTGCCGATAAGCGATTGCGAACTCGTTTAACTTCTGCCGCCTAGCCTCCGCCCGACGCCTCTGCAAGTCTTTAACGGTTTCACGAATGCCGATCGCAACATCCTTAAAGGCCGCATCTGTTGTAGGCCAAGTCTTGACCGGCTGGGCATTAGTCGGGAGCGCCTGAAGTTTACCAAACGGCCCCCCATGCCAGTCCACCTCTCGCAAAATGATCGGCACAACCACTGCTTCGCCTTTGTCGTGGCGATCAATCGCTCGGGTTAATTCTACAGCCCAGCAAAAGTCAGACGCTAAAAAGTCAGCGCTAATTAACAGCAAAATCAGATCTGCCTGATTGAGCTGGTCTAAGATTGCAGTTCTCCAGTCTTCTCCAGCCGTAATATCCCGGTCATACCAGTCAGAGATAATATTTCGCCGCCGCAAAATGGTTAAATGATTCGCCAGCTCGTTCCGTAACGCTTCGTCTTTATGGGAATAGGAGATAAATACCGTAACGGCTTCGCTAGACATGCCCAGGCGCTGACTTGCAGGTTGTCATCTTTACCCATCATAGTCTTTGGGTAAAGGGTTAGATTACTTGGAAGGTGAACTTCCAAGTTTGCTCTTACCGCCTCATTTAACTGTCAACACCGTAGTAGGAAACTAGACGGGGCCAACCTTTAATACGCTTACAGAGGTATGTAAGGTTTAGAAGAATTTAGTTCACATCGGTAAGGTCCAGGTATCATACAGATGAACTAAATAGGAGGTTCTCAAGTTCAAGGTGTGACATATCGTTATACCCCTTACTGAAAACTACAGTTGGTCAGACTTTACCCAATAGATTATTGCTACAGATCTAGAAATCAGCAGTCTTGTAAACATCAGTGGGGAGTTGCTAAATTTTCACAAATTATGGTTCAGATATCATCTCTAGAAATTTGTGCAGGCGCCGGTGGTCAAGCGCTTGGAATTGAGCAGGCAGGCTTTGAACCTGAAGCACTGATTGAAATTGACAAAGACTGTTGCAATACCCTTAGCTTTAATAGGCCCCACTGGAAAATTATCGAGGGGGATCTTAGAGATTTTGACGCCACATCCTACAAAGGTATTGATCTATTAGCGGGTGGTGTCCCGTGTCCTCCCTTTTCGAAAGCAGGCAAACAATTAGGCAAAGCAGATGAACGTGATCTTTTTCCTGAAGCATTAAGATTAATTGATGAATGTAAACCCCGCGCTGTCATGTTAGAAAATGTGCGGGGATTTCTAGATGCGTCATTTGAAGCATATCGGTTTGATCTCAAACAGAAATTAGAAAAAATGGGGTATGTAGTCGATTGGCGACTACTCAATGCATCAGATTTTGGCGTATCACAACTTAGACCCCGCGTCGTTATCTTAGCTATACAGCAAGACTTATCAGATAATTTCACTTGGCCAAAACCGTTTGGTTATGAACCACAAACGGTTGGGTCACTCTTATATGACCAAATGGCGTCAAGAGGTTGGACAAAAGTCGAACAATGGAAGCTTAAAGCCAACAATATTGCCCCTACAATAGTCGGCGGTTCCAGGAAGCATGGTGGACCAGACTTAGGCCCTACGCGTGCAAAACGAGCATGGGCAAACTTAGGTGTAGATGGAATGGGTATTGCTAATGAGCCGCCTGAGCCGGATTTTATTGGCGCGCCAAAGCTAACAGTTCCAATGGTTGCAAGGCTCCAAGGATTTCCTGATACTTGGCGATTCATGGGTAAAAAAACACCTGCATATCGTCAAGTAGGCAATGCATTCCCTCCACCTGTCGCCCGGTCAGTAGCATTAGCCATTCATCAATGTCTCAGCCATAAAACCGTGTTTGCGGTTTCGAGATAAGAGGGTATATCCCATGAACCGTAAAAAAGGAGCAAGAGCAAAACTGAGAGAGCACTTTCTCAATAATATCGGTAGAATTATGGACTCAGAGGAGCTTAGAGAAGTCGCTGGAGGAATTACGGAATGGGCAAGACGGGTTCGAGAACTCAGATCTGAAGAGGGATATCAAATACAAACCCACAACGATCGAAGTGATTTGAAACCCGGGCAATATATCCTTAAAGATCCTGTACCACATCCTGCATTTGAACGGGCTATCTCAAAAGAAATGCGTTCGTTTGTTTTAGATAGAAATGGGTTTACCTGCCAAATGTGCGGCGCTGTTGCAGGTGAACTTCATCCCTATGATTCAACTAGAAAAACCCGACTACACATTGGACATATTGTCGACAAATCCCAAGGAGGTAACGATGAACCTTCTAACCTACGTGCGATATGTTCAGTTTGCAATGAAGGGGCTTCAAACTTAACTCTGGAAAGACCCTCTAATCTAAAGCTTTTGGCGCAAGTAAGACGCGCAAAAGGAGATGATCAAATTGAACTATTAAAGTGGCTAATCAAAAAGTTTCCCAAAAAAGCAAAAGAATTTATTGATAATGAATAATACCTTTTAATTTGACCGGGCTCAAAATGGAAGGTGGGATAAAATTCCGTTGTTCGGAGCCAGAGCCTAGGGTTCTATAGAGACTGTGGGAGGCGTTACGCCTGATCGCAAGAACCCTGGGATCTCTGACAGGCCAATTACGCTGCTAACAACTGCCGCAGGACATAATGCAAAATTCCCCCATTGCGGTAGTACTCCACCTCATCCAGCGTATCGATTCGACATAACACCGGCGCCGTCTCCATCGCACCATCAGCGCGGTGGATCACGAGGGTGACAGTCATACGCGGTTGCACGCCGCCGCTCAAGCCGTTGAGATCGAAGGTTTCAGCGCCATTTAAGTTGAGGGTTCTGCGGTTTACGCCCTCAGGGAATTGCAACGGCAGCACGCCC
>JAKSDM010000016.1 GCA_022360135.1 Pseudanabaenales cyanobacterium
GGTGTCTCTGGCTCGTCTTCCAGCTTCAGAACGAGTCCCCCCACTCACCTTGCGGAGAGTGACATATTCTCGAATATCCGATTCACTGCCATTGTTATGTAACGGCAATTGGGGACAATCCAACATCCGTAATAACTCATCTTTGCGGGTTCTGAATTGATTCAAAACTTTATTGAGTGCACTATGGTTCAAGAAGCAGCGACCAAAAAGTTGATCAAAGTCCTGCTCCAATTGCAGTTTCAAGGCTATATCTGGGTTTTGCTGATAGGCCTTTTACTGCTGGTAATAATCCCATAGCAACTATTGCATTTGCTCAATGTTTTGACGTTGCTGGTCGGGGGAGACCGACCAGAGACGCAGGGCTCGTTCAGCATGAATCCAACATAAGACATGGACTAGTACATTGAATTGCGGGGCTTCGTCGCTCAAAATCTTCAGGTGGATATCAACCCCCTGTTCAATCGCCCCTCCTAATAACGCCGTCTCGGTTACTAGACGGTTGGCTTGTTTGCCCACAATCCCTAAGTCTCTTAGGTAAGTGCTCCATTCGGTCTGATCACTCGCCAGCGTTTGAGCAGAAAACGTCAGTTTCTCCCAATCTTTCGCGACCAGTGAATAGGACTGCAAATAATCGTGGGCATACTCGTTAAGCACATAGATCGGACTTTCCCCTTGTAAGGTCTCCAGAAAAGTCTGACGACTTTTTCTATCTGTGCTTCTAAAGTAGGTAAACCACTGATTGCCGATGACTGTACAATACCCATTTTTGCCCTGATGTCGAGCCCCCGTATCATCCGTTTGGATGTACTCCGTCGTCTCGATACCCACCTTCAATACCTGCTACTGTTCGGTATGAAACGACGCTTTATGCTCACACAATAGACTATGCAACTGCCCTTTGGATATCTCCACCCCCCATTCACTTAATTGCTCATGCAGTAACGGTTGGGTCACCCGACACTGATAATACTGGTAGAGAATATAGCCCACTAACAATGGACCGTAATGACCGTAACGATACTCCGGAGGCAATTGCCCAACGATAGTGATCCCTTCTTCAGTGATATATTCGGCTAGTCGAAATCGGATGTCTTGACACTCCAGACTTAATTCCTGCACATCATAATCCCGATATCCATTGAACTTTGCGTTTTCAGGAATCTCATCGGGTTGGATGATTTTTTCTTCGTAGCACCCAAATCCCTTTTTTTTACTCCGTTTGGCTGAACCTGGTCGTTTTCTCTCTTCCCCTTCTGCAGATTCTGTTTTTGTCTCGTTGAGTCGACTGGCTCGTATCTTCGGTTTCCCTTTGAGCTTCTTTAACTTTCTTAGCTCTGCTTCCAACTGCTCAATTCGGTCTCCTTGCTTTGTGAGGCGTTGCTCTAACGTATTGATGATTTGCTGTTTGGTTTCAAGCTGCTCTCGCTGCCTCCCCACTATGTTCTGCAACCTCTCTACTTCAGCGGCCAAGCTATACTGTGGATGGTAAATCAGGGTGAAGGGATGATTCGCAAAGGATTGAGGATCTTCATTTGCTGTTCTGTATCCGTCGGTTTGCTAATCGCCATCCCTGGTAGTGCTTCCGTCGGCAGGGAGGGTATCCCGCAGGCGTCGGCCGGCTGGGTAGTGGGCGATCCGGACGATGCGGGGTTTGACCAAGCAGAGTTAGAGCGACTCGCCACCGACATCCAGTTGGGCTCTTTTCCCAACACCCATGCTGTGCTCGTAGAGCATGATGGGTTACTTGTCTACGAGCGCTACTTCCCGGGAACCGATGAGCGGTGGGGGGAATTCCTCGGTAATCGGCTGATTGGCCCTGAGGATCTCCATGATGTGCGGTCGATCTCGAAGAGTGTCACATCGGCGCTCCTCGGTATTGCGCTGGAGTCCGAGTTCGAGAGCGCCATCGAGAAACCGATCGCTGAATACCTTCCGAGCCTTGCCCTAGGTGAGGCGCAACGGTCGATTACCCTACATCACGCGCTGACCATGACGGCGGGTCTCCAGTGGAACGAGATGACAGTCCCCTATACGGACCCAACGAACGACGAGATCCGCCTCTCCGATGCAGTAGACCCCGCCCAGTACGTGATGACACGGCCATTGGAATTCCCTGTTGGGAGCACCTGGTACTACAATGGCGGCCTCTCACAA
>JAKSDM010001217.1 GCA_022360135.1 Pseudanabaenales cyanobacterium
GGTAACGAAGTGCTGCCTCAAGCAGTGGTAGAGGAAATTTTCCAGGAGGAATACGGTGAAATTATTAATCTAGTTAGGTTCCAAGATAGGATTCTGGAACTCAACCAATGGTATCAAGATAATGGCTATGTCCTGGCTCAAGTGATTGCCGCTCCTCAAATCTCCCCCAACGGGGTTGTCACCTTAGTGGTGGCCGAAGGGGTAATTGAGGATATTGAAGTTCGATTCATCACCCAGGATGGAGAAACGACAGATGAGCAGGGCAATCCGATTCGTGGACGCACCCGGGATTTCATTATTACCCGAGAGTTTGAGTCCCAATCGGGCGATGTGTTTAATCAACCTGAGATTGAGCAGGATTTGCAGCGGGTTTTTGGCTTAGGTATCTTTGAAGATGTGCGGCTATCCCTAGCTCAGGGTGATGAAGACCCCCTCAAGGTCAAGGTGGTTGTCAACGTGACAGAGCGAAATACGGGGTCGGTTGCAGCGGGTGTAGGTTTTAACTTTAGGGGTGATATATTCGGTACGGTGAGCTATCGACAAGATAACTTTGGCGGGAATAACCAAAAGTTAGCGGCTGAAATTCAGCTCAGCACCAGCGATCTGCTGTTTGACCTGAGCTTTACGGATCCCTGGATTGCTGGCGATCCATTCGGAACCTCTTATACAGTCAATGCCTTTGCCCGTCAGTCTACTTCTCTGGTTTTCGATAATGGCCCCACGGAAGTGTTACTGGATAATGGCGACGACGTTCGACTTCGGCGCTTTGGCGGGGGAGTTAGTTTTACTCGTCCCTTGGGTAACGGCTGGACGGGCTCTCTTGGCACCCAGTATCAGAGTGTCACAACTGTGGATGAGGATGGTAGCCGGGTAACCGAAGATGAGCTTGGCAATCCCCTCAGCTTTAGCGACTCAGGCAGAGATGATTTGTGGACATTTCAGTTAGGATTTGTGCGAGATCGGCGGAACAACCCCTTTAACCCCACCCGTGGAACGCTATTGCGACTGGCGACGGAGCAGTCCGTGCCAGTGGGTTCAGGCAGTATCTTGCTGAATCGATTAAGAGGCAGCTACAGCTACTATATTCCAGCAGAGTTAACCGGATTTGGAGATGGACCTGAAGCCTTAGCATTCAATGTTCAGGCAGGCACTGTCTTGGGGGATTTACCTCCGTATGAGGCCTTTGCTCTGGGCGGCGGCAATTCCGTGCGAGGATTTAAGGAAGGGGCATTGGCGGCGGGTCGTAGCTTTGTTCAAGCCACGGCGGAGTATCGCTTCCCGTTGTTCGCCTCGTTTTTGGGGGGGGCTTTGTTTGTTGACTTCGGTAGCGCTATCGACTCTCAAGATGACGTCCTGGGCGATCCGGGCCTGGTTCGTGACAAACCAGGCACTGGGTTTGGATTTGGACCGGGTTTGCGGGTGCAAACCCCCCTGGGTCCCCTGCGGATTGACTTTGGCTTTAACGATGATGGGGATAGCCGTATCCATTTCGGGATTGGAGAGAGATTCTGATGCTTAGTCAGCCAATCGAAGATCGCTTTGAGAGAAGTGTTTTCGGTCCTGTGGGACGATTCCAGCAGACATTGGTTTCGGCGTTTGAGCGGTCGGGGATGGGACTCCATTCAGGCCAGACGACTCGGGTTAGGGTCTTACCGGCTGACCCTGGGCAAGGCCGTTACTTTGTCCGAACTGACTTGCCGGATACCGCCAAAATCCCAGCCAGGGTGGAGGCGGTCAGCCAAACCACGCTTTCGACAGAGCTTGCCCAAGGCA
>JAKSDM010001772.1 GCA_022360135.1 Pseudanabaenales cyanobacterium
CTTCTCTTTCCCAAGCCAGCGCCAGTAGTGCATTCAGAATAGCCGCCGCCACACTGGAGCCGCCTTTACGACCCTCTACCCGAATTTGAGGCGCAGGGACGCTGGCAAGGGCTTGTTTGGCTTCCACCACCGAGATAAAACCGACGGGCGCACCGATCACCAGAGCGGGGCAGGGCGGGAGGGACTGGAGGCGATCGCATAGAGCCAATAGGGCGGTCGGGGCATTGCCAATGACGTAGATAGCCTCTGGATAGCGCCGCCAACAGGCCAGCATTCCCGTCTCAGTGCGGGTTTTACCCGGTAAGGCCGTCTCTACCTGTTCGACCGCAGAAAAGATCGGATTGTTAAACGTCCGAGCAACCATGTTGCCTATCCCCTGCTTTACCATACTGACATCGGTGATGATGGGGGTTCGTTGGGAAAGAGCAGCGATCGCCAGCGCGATCGCATCTGGACTAAATCGGACCAAGTGTTTGAATTCAAAATCCGCTGTGCTGTGAATAACTCGTCGCAGAATGGCGTACTCTTCTGGACTAAACCGATGGTCGCCAATCTCTTGGTCAATCACGGCGAAGCTTTGTTGCAGGATAGGGTGTTGGTAAAGAGCAGGCATCGAAAGTACTCAGTCAGTTACGAACGATATATAGATAGGTTGCATACAACCTATCTATGAGCCAATTATCAGGCTTATCCGAACCCTATTGAAGAAAGATATAGGCTGCAATTCCTCGGAAAAATTGCTTTGAGAAGAGTCTGATTACGTTTTGTAACGGTAAAATCTAATAGGTAGGCAGCTAGGAGTTCTTATATGAATATGCAGGCCAACCCTAAAACCATCGCCCTTGGACCTGGCGGCCCGATCATCCCTGCCCTTGGAGTAGGCGCATGGTCCTGGGGAGATTCCCTGTTTTGGAGCTATGGCGACGATTATGGCGCTGACCAAGTACAAGCGGCCTTTCGGGCCTCCCTAGAAGCAGGCGTCAATTTCTTTGATACCGCTGAGATTTATGGTTTGGGAGAATCAGAGAGACTGTTAGGGCGATTCATGCAGGAGACGGATCACTCTGTTCAGGTTGCCACCAAGTATCTTCCATTGCCGTGGCGCATTGGCCCTCAGGCGGTCGCCAATGCCCTGACGGCTAGCCTCAAGCGGTTGCAAGTTGCTAATATCCTGCTCTATCAAGTCCATTGGCCATTCGACTTGCTGATGGGCCAGAAAACTTTGATGAACGCTCTGGCTGAGGAGGTGAAGCAGGGGCGGATTGCAGCCGTGGGGGTGAGTAATTACTCTGCTGCACAGATGCGAGCAGCACATCAGTATTTGGCCGAATGGGGGATTCCACTGACGGTGAATCAAGTACGGTACTCTCTGCTAGCCCGCCAAATTGAGACCAATGGCGTTCTCCAAACGGCTCGCGAACTGGGGGTTGCAATCCTGGCCTACTGTCCCCTAGCTCAGGGGTTGCTGAGCGGAAAATACAATTTAAAGCATTACCAGAGACCCACCGGCGCCCGACGCATTGATCCGCGTTTCAGCAAAAATGGGTTGGTGAAGATTGAACTGGTGATTAAAACGTTGCGGCAGATTGGCGAAAAGTACGAGCGAACCTGTGCTCAAGTCGCCCTCAATTGGTTGATTGCCCAAGGCGGTGTGGCGCCGATTCCAGGCGCCAAAAATGCAGAGCAGGC
>JAKSDM010001810.1 GCA_022360135.1 Pseudanabaenales cyanobacterium
AGTGAATGAAGTGGTCCAAGCGGTCAACCAAGACAGTGGAGCCCCGATTCAACAGTTGAAAGTAGATGGCGGCGCTTGCCAAAACAACTTCCTGATGCAGTTCCAGGCAGACGTTTTAGGGATTCCGGTCGAACGCCCCGCTATATTGGACGTCACCGCCCAGGGAGCCGCCTTCGCCGCTGGCTTAGCGGCTGGTTTTTGGGATGATTACCCAACTTTGATCAAGACTCGCAAAATTGATCGCGTCTTTGAACCTGGTGCAGGCGAGAGGGTGGCTCAGGAGAATTTCATTATTTGGCAGAAGGCTGTGGAGCGGGCCAAGAATTGGGCGGAGTGAATTGGGTAGAAGGTCGAGGGGGAGGCAGGGGAGGCAGGGGAGCAGGGGAGCAGGGGAGCAGAGGAGCAGGGGAGCAGGGGAGCAGGGGAGGTAGGGGAGCAGGGGAGCAGGGGAGGCAGGGGAGGCAAGGGAGGCAGGGGAGGAACAGAAACTCAGTTTCTTGCCAATGCAACTTCTACGCATCCCTAACCTCCTGACTGGGGATACTCAGGGCAACTCTGGCTCCCAGCAAAGAGGCAGAGATTCAAACGGTTTTTCCAGCCGGAGACTGGGAAACAGAAATCGAGTGTTAGCGGGTTGGATCAGCACGATTAAAATTCCACACCCTGGTTGATAAAACGCTAATCCTTTATTTGCTCCTCCCCTGCTCCTCCTGCCCCCCTGCCCCCCTGTCCCCCTGCCTCTCCACCTTCCCCTACCCACTTTGCCATAACCAACCTTCTCACCTTCCCCCCATTGTTTCATTTCATTGAGCTTCAGGGTTAGATGACATCGCTTGGGAACGCTAAGTAATGTTAGCCTTTGGCGTTGAGCGGCGGTCGCTTAAGTAACCTATTAGACAATTGCGACATCTCTGCCAAGCATAAATTACAACCTATAGCACAGACTCAGTGTTGATCATCTCAGCACTCAGTTTATGCGGTTCAATTTATTACCTATCAAAGTAAAAAAAATGAATTACTGTCTTTGTTGCTCAAACATTTTACTTCGCCATATCCGGGGGGGAAACATCTACTGGTTTTGTTTGGCCTGCCGCCAGGAAATGCCAAACACCTACTTGCGTTCGGGCGCCAGTTTCTCTGCCAGACAGCAATTAGAGGATCTCTTGAATAAAACAGTCCCTGATGAGATGCAAGAATTCACCCCTGAGAGACAAGAATTTCTTTCCCCATAATCCACTGCACCAGGGTTCGTACACCATAGCCAGTGGCCCCAGGATTGTGATATCCATTTTCCTTCTCAGTCCACACTGGACCGGCTACATCTAAGTGAGCCCAGGGGGTGTCTTTAACATACTGCTGCAGAAACAAGGCGGCGGTGATCGAGCTGCCTGGACGCGGTCCGGCATTTTTCATGTCAGCGACGACGGATTTCATGCCTTCGAAGTATTTCTCTTCCATCGGCATGCGCCAGAGCTTCTCTCCCGAAAGATCTGCAGCTTTAACGATTTCATTGGCCAGGGAATCGTCTGGACTCCAGAGTCCAGCAATGTGGTCGCCTAGGGCGACGATGCAAGCGCCGGTAAGGGTGGCCAGGTCAACGATCGCATCAACGCCTAACTTGTCAGCGAATACGAGGGCGTCGGCTAAGGTCAGGCGGCCTTCGGCATCGGTGTTATTGACTTCGATTGTCTTACCGTTGGAAGCAGTCAAAATATCCCCCGGATGTAGGGCGTGACCGCTGATCATATTTTCGGTGGCGGCGCTGATGAAATGGACTTCGACATCTGGCTTAAGTTGGCCAATTGCTTTGGCGGCGCCAAAGGCGGCGGCGGCGCCCCCCATGTCAATCTTCATCATTTCGATGCCGCTACCAGAGACTTTGAGGTTAAGGCCGCCAGAGTCAAATGTCAGCCCTTTGCCGATGATTGCTAGCTTGCGGCGAGGGGTGTCTGCAGGTTTATAGGTAAGGTGGATAAACTTGGGAGACAGGTCAGAGGCTTGGGCGACGCCCAGAAAAGCGCCCATGCCTAATTTTTCGCAGTCTTCTCGCTCCAGCACCTCCAGCTCCATATCATGGGCTTGGGCGATCGCTGTAGCGGTTTCCACTAACTTCTCTGGAGTGACGATATTGGGGGGAGCCGCCACCAGCTGCCGCGCTAAGATGACCCCATCACAAGTCTGCTCAGCTTGCCGAATAGCCTTGGCTTGACCGGCCAGGTCAAGCAGATGGATCTGTTCAACTTTGACGCCGTTGTTTTCTGACTCAGACTTAAACCGATTGTCCTGATACAGCGCTAGTTTGACGCCTTCGGTCAGGGCTTGAGCAGTTAAGGCGGGATCGTTGCTCCAAACCGGAAAACTCAGCCCTAAGGATTGGCATTTCTCTTTGTTCGCCAAGCGAGCCGCACTAGCGGCTGCTCGTCTGAGGTCTTCCAGTTTAAGAGGGTCGGCTGAACCCAGCCCCACTAGCCCCAGTTTTCGCACCGGACCTCCCTTGCCCACACGGGTTATGACCGCGCTGCCCTCTTTCCCCTTAAATTCGGCCTCGTCAATAACTTCTTGTATTAGGTCTGCTAGTTTAGCATTCAGGTCTACTAGGACGCCGTTCAAGGGAAGTAACTCTTCAGAAACTCCGATAACTAGGCAATCTCCCGACCAATCAAGGCACGATTTGTCCGTTGCTTGAAAATCCATTACCGTCTCTACTTGAAATGATTAATTATGAGTACTTCCTAAATTTTGATCATAGTTGACCGTGTTGGACAATTTTAGGGCGAAGAAAAATAAACGGTTCAAAACAAAAAAATTTTGCTAAAACGTTTTACAGTTGCAGCCCTTTACCCCACCTCCTGATGAAGTTTCAATGTTCAAGGCCCTCAAAAATAAATTCCCTTTGATCGCGATATCGGGCGTAAGCGCCATGTCCTTAGGCATCCTGGTCGCCTTCCTAGAGGTTGCTGGCGTGGTGAACCTGCCTCGACCTTTACCCAAAAGCAAGCAATCTGTTAATCCTAGTGAGGCGAACCTGGACCTCGGCGGCGACACTGCTTCAGAAGTCGCCCGATTAACCCCTTTGGCGGTAGAACAGCGAGCTGAGGAATTAAATCAGATGGCCGAAGGGCCACCCTCGGCTGAGCGCAATCAGGCTCGTTACCTGCTGGCCGCTGACTTGATTAACCAAGGCCAGGGAGGCTCCGCCATCTCCATACTGGCGGGGCTGGAAGAGGAGTACCCGATCCTAGCTCCCTATATACTGCTCAAGCGCGGGCGAGCTCAAGCGGCTGCAGGACAGCGGACAGAAGCAGAGACTACCTGGCTTAACCTGATTGACGCCTATGGAGAGAGCGCCGCCGCCACAGAAGCGCTTTACGAATTAGGTCAGCAAGAGGAGCAATACTGGGA
>JAKSDM010001405.1 GCA_022360135.1 Pseudanabaenales cyanobacterium
CCCTCATTGCGCTCATCAAAGATGTGAGCCACCAAAGCAGAGTCGCGATCCAAACCGAGGGTGAGTTGGGTCAGATCATTGGAGCCGATGGAGAAGCCATCAAATACATCACTGAACTGATCCGCCAGAATCACATTGCTGGGAATCTCACACATGACATAGACCTGTAGGCCATTCTTATCCCGCTTCAGACCGTGCTTGGCCATTTCCGCCAACACCTTGCGGCCTTCCTCCGGCGTGCGACAGAAGGGAATCATCGGGATCACATTAGTCAACCCCATTTCGTCTCGCACCCGCTTCAGCGCCTTGCACTCCAGACCGTAAGCCTGCTGGTACGCTTCATCATAGTAGCGAGACGCTCCCCGCCAACCAATCATCGGATTTTCTTCTGTTGGCTCAAACTGCCGCCCTCCCAAGAGGTTGGCGTACTCGTTGCTCTTGAAATCCGACATCCGCACCACCACAGGCTTGGGATAAAAAGCAGCGGCAATCATGCCAATGCCTGACGCTAGCTTATCCACGAAGAACTCGGGCTTATCATCATAGAGCGCTGTTAGCTCAGCAATTGCCTGCTTAACAGCAGCGTCTTCCAGCTGATTGAAGTGAATTAGGGCCAGGGGGTGAGCTTTGATATGATTGGCGATAATAAACTCAAACCGAGCCAGACCCACGCCATCGCAAGGCATAGACGCCCACCCAAAGGCTTCCCCAGGATTACCCACATTGATCAGAATTTGGGTGCGGGTGCGGGGTAGGCTATCAAGCTGAGTCTCTTGCACTTCAAAGGGCACGCTCCCTCGATACACCCGACCTTCTTCCCCTTCTGAGCAGGAAACAGTGATTTCCTGGCCAGTTTGCAAGATAGCGGTGGCATCGCCGCAGCCAACAATTGCCGGAATCCCCATCTCACGAGCAATAATCGCCGCATGACAGGTGCGTCCACCCTGGTTAGTGACGATCGCACTCGCCTTCTTCATAATGGGTTCCCAATCTGGGTCAGTCTTATTCGTGACCAATACTTCACCCGACCGGAATTGATCGATTTGTTGGACATCTTGAATCACCCGAGCCTGCCCCTGACCGATCAGTTCACCCACGGCCCGACCAGTAACCAGCACGTCGCTGGAGCCTTGGAGTTGATAATGCTTGAGCACGTTGTCAGCTTTTTGGGATTGCACCGTTTCGGGGCGGGCCTGGACAATGAATAGGTCTCCCGTGAACCCATCTTTGGCCCACTCCATGTCCATTGGCGTATAGACGCCACGCACCTCGGAGTAGTGATCTTCAATGATGCAAGCCCATTGCGCTAGGGTGAGAATCTCATCGTCATTGAGAGCATATTGACCGCGATCAGGTTTGGGCACAGGCACGTTCTTGGTGAGCTTGCCGCCGCCAATGTCGTAGACCATTTTGATCTCTTTAGTGCCCAAGCGTTTTTCTAGGATGGGTCGATACCCAGCTTTGAGGGTGGGTTTGAAGACAAAATACTCATCCGGGTTGACCGCTCCCTGAACCACGTTTTCACCCAGGCCATAGGCGGCATTGATCAGAACGGCGTTCTGGAAGCCTGTTTCGGTATCGATGGAGAACATGACGCCAGAGACAGCCAGATCAGAGCGGACCATCTTCTGGACGCCGACGGAGAGGGCGACATCAAAGTGATCGAAGCCTTTAATTGTGCGGTAGGAGATGGCTCGGTCCGTAAATAGGGAAGCAAAGCACTTATGGCACGCCTCTAAAACGCCTTTGGTCCCGTGAACGTTGAGGTAGGTTTCTTGCTGTCCGGCAAAGCTAGCGTCGGGCAGATCTTCCGCTGTGGCGCTGGAGCGCACCGCAACATCCAGATTGTGGTGATAGCGTTTACACTTGTCGCGTTCGTCGCCTGTGAGGCGATCGCAAGGTTCAGCTACGCCATCATATTGCTCACACAGCCTCAAGTAAGCGTCCACGATAGCCGTCTCTAGTTCAGCCGGGAAAGGGGTGTGAAGAATCATCCCTCGAGCTTGTCTACCCCGTTCTCGTAAGTTCTTGACATCCTCCACATCCAGATCTGAGAACAATTGGCGTAATGGCTCATCCAGGTCAGCTTGTTGAATAAAGTAGCGATAAGCATAGGCCGTCGTAGCAAAGCCCGTAGGCACATTGACGCCCTTTGAGGTGAGTTGTTGAATCATTTCACCCAGGGAAGCGTTCTTCCCCCCCACGAAGGGAATATCGGCAAGGCCAACATTTTCAAACCATAGAATTAAGGCGTTTTCTTCAGGAGTCTGCAGGGACTCTTGATCTACAACTGTTCTGACCATGGTTACCCCTCCTGTAAAACATTAGCTGAGCTAATTCAAACGATGCGTCAGGAAAACTTTTGGCGAATTACTCCACTTGAGGACCCGCCGCGATAATTTCTGGGCGGACGGCGGCGAACTGTTTGAAATTCTCCCCAAATTGTCTGGCTAACTCTTGGGCCTGTTGGTCATAGGCAGTGGGATCGTCCCAAACATTTTGGTCGTGTTGCTTGACTGACGAATTAATCACCCATGCCCCATGCTCACCTAGTCAGAACGTTCCGGCTTCAGTGGACACTCTAATTCGAGACTACTTCTTCTTGCTTTCTTTGGGAGGTTGAAGGTTGGGAGACTGCTTGAGGGTAAGCAATCAGCACTGAGCAAGGCGCATGATGCATCACATAATTACTGACACTACCCAAGAGCAACTCACGCAATCCTTTACGACCATGACTACCCATAACTATCAAGTCAGCTTCCCAAACCTTGGCCAGGTCGCAGATTATTCGACTAGGGTTGCCAGAGGGTTGAGTGCATTTAGCATCCACCCCAGCCATCATGGCTTCATTCGCCCACTCTTGGAGGAGGGTTAAATAGCGACGAGCGAATCCATTCCACTCCTGCTCGTATCTATCCCTAAGGATTTCATCTAGCTCTGTGTAATACCCTTCCCTATAGAGCGTGTTCATCTGAGGACTCCCCTCCTCATCACTCGAGAGCACATGCAATAACATCAGCTTGGCGTCGAGCGCCTTGGCGAGGGAAACTGCTTGATCAAAGGCGCACTTACTGAGGTCAGATTTATCCATAGCAACTAGAATCTTGCCAAACATCTTCAAATACCTCCTTTCCCTTATCGCCCCATCAACCCTATCCACTACGGTTGTAGAAAAATAATTTGAGGAACTTGTGAGGGAAGGCTATTCGGAGCAGACTCGC
>JAKSDM010001408.1 GCA_022360135.1 Pseudanabaenales cyanobacterium
AAGCCGCCGCTGTCAGTCCGAATCAGGGAGGCGAGGGCGGCTCCCACGCCCAGGACATTTCCCAAATCACGGGCGATGGAGCGAATATAGGTTCCGGGGCCGCAGGCGATCGCCACCGCCAATTCCGGAAACTCCCCAGGTAGCCAGCCCAATATCTGAATCCGATGAATCTCCACCGTCCGTACCGGAGCCGCCGCCGCTTCTCCTTTGCGAGCCAGTTCATACAGTCGTTTGCCTTGTATCTGAACGGCACTGTAACGGGGGGGGATCTGCTCGATTTTTCCCTGAAATTCAGGCAGCGCTGCCATTACGCTTTCCAGGGTTAAGTCTGGAACTGGCTGAGCCAACAGGGTTTCCCCCTCCAGATCATCCGTTGTGGTGGCAATCCCAAAGCGAATCATAGCCCGATAGGCTTTATCCGGTGGAAGAAATTGGAGCAGTCGAGTCGCCCGACCTAACCCAATCGGCAACACTCCTGTCGCCGCTGGATCTAATGTGCCGCCATGCCCCACCCGCTTGAGCTGCAATAAACGCCTCACCTTAGCGACACAGTCGTGGGAGGTAAATCCAGCCGGTTTGTTCAGGTTGAGAAAACCCTGCATAATTGATTTAGATCGCTAATTGCTAAGTGCTGGCAATTCATCACGGGTCTCTATGAGTTCATCATCCCTCGCCTCTTCGGAGGTTTCAATCCGATCGGCTTCATCCCTTGCGTTTGCGATCGCACTGGCTAGCTGGTTTGGGTCAAGGTAGCGAATTAGGCTGAGGGGCAAGGGGTTTTGACCAAGCTGCTGCTGTGCATAGGCAGCGCTAAGGAGAGGGCGATATTGCTCATTTCCGATTAGATAAGTTTCAAAGAAAGCCAGACTCATCACTTGCAGGTAGCGCTGAGCCAGCTCGGGTCTGGGGCCAATAGCGGCGATCGGGATCGGTAGGATCTGATCGCCAGCGCTAGATTGGCCGACGGTGGAAAAGTGAGTGCCATTGCCGATTAGGAGGAGATACCGATTGGGGGTTGTAAGCCAGGTGAAAGGACGAATTTGCTCAGCCAGCGCTGGTGCGATGGTATCAGAGCTGCTTGATATGATCATCAGAGGAATATTGATCTGGCTGAGTCCATCCTGACCAAAGATGACACTGCCAATGGGGTTGACTGAGATCGCTGCTTTCACTCTTGAGTCCGCCAAGTCTTGAATTTGTGAGGGAAGATTACTGGCTTGACATTGGAGCAATAGAGATAGATTGAATGAGGTCAGTTGGGGCGGACAGTTTGCCCCCAAGGACGTTAGGTTAAGAGTCGCTCCTGCTAAAGCAAGGGTGGTGTAGCCGCCATAGGACTGACCCAAAACCCCCACGCGTTGCAGGTCCAACTTTTCCCGTAGGCGAGGGTTAGTGCGAGACTGATTATCTAATTCATCCAGCACAAATTTTACGTCTAAGGGACGATTGATGAATTCTTCATCTGGGACAACGACGTCAGTGCGGGCCTCTAATAAGGCTAGAAGTTGTTCAGTACTACTTCCCGGATGCTCCATACTGGCCACGACAAACCCATATGTCGCCAGATAACTGGCGAGATAAAGATAAGTGGTGCGATCGCTCCCCAAACCGTGGGAAAGCACAACCACCGGAGCCGGAAAGAGAGCCTGGCGAGCCCTACCAAATGGCTCTGGCAAATATAAATCAATTGGCGGATAAAAGCGACTGAGTCTGAGGGTGATTCGACTCGTGGCGTAGGGACCATTAATCAGGATTCTAGGTAATTCGGCGGCACCCGGTAGGGGCTCATTTTCGGCTTCTAGTTTGGCCTGTTGTTCAATTAGCGCAATGCCGGCATGGGTTTCTCTCACTGCCCGTTCTAGCCCCTCAACAATCTGGAGACCGCCTTCTAGATCAAACCGAATGGCTGGCGTGGGATAAAGGCGGATCACATTTAACAGGGTGAGCCCTTCATCTAAGTCAGCCGCCGCCAACACCAGAGCGGCTCGGATAGGCAAAAAACCTGAGTGACGCGCTTCGGTTCGAATGACATTACTCAGCTGTTTCAACAAAAATTTACCCTGGGGCGTATATAAAAACTGAGAAACGGCAACCACATCGAGATCAATCCGCTGTACCAAGGCTTGCCGCAAATCCTCTAATTGCTCTGTATCAAACAGATTGGCGTAACCGTCAATATCTTTACTCAGACTCCCATCTTTAGCAAAGGCTTCTAGATCGTCAATCTGGATGGCGCGTTCGAAGGACCCATAGGAAATAATGATGCGCTCCGCCGAAAGTGCAGGGGTGGCTGTCAAACACATCCGCAGAAGACTGAGACCTAGCCCCAGCGGTAACCATCGGGACAAGTGTCTGATTTTGCCAAAAAACTTAAACGGAGTGAGACCTGAACTTGAAGAGGAATCGTTTCGATCAGAACTAACTTTCATGTATAAAGACGAACAAACAGGTTTCTGCAAGATCTGGGTTACTCTTCGGATCGACTGCTCCTCATTCAGTATTCAATAATCTCGCATTCAGCGCCTTTTGTCTCACTCGGTTCTTAATACTTGCCCAGGTTAGATCTTTGAGGCGTTCAACAACGCCAATAGCTGATTTTCCGTCAGTTGAGGAATTCCCAGCTTTTTAGCTTTCTCCAGTTTGGAACCAGCCGCTTCTCCTATCACCAGATAGCTCGTCTTGGCGCTAACTGAGCTGGTTACCTTGCCTCCCGCCTTTTCAATCAGCGCCTTAGCTTCATGCCGTCCTAGGGTCGGCAGTGTACCCGTGAGCACAAAGATTTGACCCGCCAGAAGCTGAGGGGCGGCTGACGCCTTCTCTGCCCATGCGCCTGTAAATTGTAGCCCTGCAGCCTTGAGCCGCTCAACCAGGGTTTGATTGGCTGGTACTCGAAACCATTGATAAACGGCCTGAGCAATTTCTGGACCAATGCCGTAGACAGATTCAATCTGATCAGGTGTTGCAGCAGTCAACTGCTCAACCGTTGAGAAGTGTTCGGTGAGTAACTGAGCATTGACACTACCGACATGACGAATCCCCAGACCATAGAGCACCCGCGCCCAAGGCTGATTTTTGGATTGGCCGATCGCTGCCACTAATTTCTGAGCCAACTGTTGTCCCATGCGCTCCAGGGGCAATAGGTTTTCCACCGTCAGGTCGTAGAGATCGGCAACCGACTTGACCAATCCTTGATCCACCCACTGCAGCACCCACTTTTCCCCTACCCCATTAATATCCAGAGCGTTGCGACTGGCCCAGTGAATTAGAGCGCCCCGCACAATGGCGGGACAGGAAGTGTTGAGGCAACGAGTAGCGGCTTCCCCTTCTGGCTTAAATAGGCGTTCCCCACACTCTGGACAATAGGTCGGCAACTGATAGCATTGGGCATTGGCGGGGCGCAGCTCCGGTAAAATCCGCACCACTTCAGGAATAATTTCACCCGCCTTACGAACAATCGCAGTATCCCCAATATGAATATCTAGCTCAGTCAGACGATCGGCATTGTGCAGCGACGCCCGTGATACGGTAGTACCCGCTAGCTGCACCGGACGTAATCTGGCGATCGGGGTTACGGCTCCTGTCCTGCCAACGCTGGCGATAATCTCTTCGACCACCGTTGGTGATTCTTCAGCTGGATATTTGAGTGCGATCGCCCAGCGGGGAAATTTCTGAGTAAATCCCAACCGAGCCTGCAGCGCTAAAGAATTGAGCTTTACCACCACCCCATCTGTCAGGTAAGGTAAATCAAGCCGAGTCGTAGACCAACTATTGTAGTAATCCCGAACCGCCGCCGCTGATGGGCAAAGTTGCCGATTCGGGTTTACCCGGAAACCCATTTTTTTTAGGAATTCGAGGGATTCCCATTGAGTTTCTCTCCCCATCTCCCCAGCCGGCATATGCAAGGTATAGGCGAAGAAATCCAGCCGCCGCTTGGCCACAATCCGAGAGTCCAGCTGGCGAAGGGTTCCGGCGGCGGCATTGCGGGGATTGGCGAATGGCGCTTCGCCAGCTTGTTGGCGCTCTTGGTTAATTTGCTCAAACACGTTGAGGGGAAGAAACGCCTCGCCCCGGACTTCCACAACGGGTGGGGGATTTTCCAGCTTTAACCGGAGCGGGATTGAGCGAATGGTTTTGACATTCTGGGTGATCTCTTCCCCAAAGACGCCGTCACCCCGAGTGGCCCCT
>JAKSDM010001279.1 GCA_022360135.1 Pseudanabaenales cyanobacterium
GCCGCAACCAATTTCCAACGGGCGCTGGGGGCGGTAAGGCAGGATACGCGCCACCGTATTTTCGACCCATTCCGCCATTTCCTGGGCTGGAATAGGTTGGCCCGTGTAGCTACTGGTCCAACCCGAGATATTAAAACCAAGGTTTGCCACCGTTGCCCCAGGGTCATCCATCTGACTATAGAGGGTTTGCCAGATGCCCTGCCAGCTCGCCAATTGCTCTACCTGCAACTGATCAAGTTGCTGGGAGTTGATCTCTCCCGTCTGAGCTAAGCTAGGAACCACATAGGCCACTAGGCGCTTGTCGCCAGGGGTGTCTTCACAGGCGATGACAACACATTGCCGTACTTGCTCGTGGCGGCTGAGCACTGCTTCGACCTCACCCAGTTCAATCCGAAAACCTCGGATTTTCACCTGATGGTCAAGCCGTCCCAGAAATTCGATCTGGCCATCGGGCAGACGACGAGCCAAGTCGCCCGTTTTGTACAGACGCCCCTCACCAAAGGGGTTGGCGATGAATTTCTCTGCGGTCAGCTCAGGTCGATTCAGATAGCCTCGCGCTAGACCCGCTCCACCGATGTGAAGTTCTCCCGGAACCCCTATCGGAACCGGCTGTAAGCGACTATCCAGAATGTGGACCTGGGTATTGGCGATAGGGCGACCGATAGAGAGTCGATCGGCATTGGGGGTCACCTGAGTTACAGTCGCACACACGGTATCTTCGGAGGGTCCATAGGCATTCCAAAGGCGACACGCGGCAGACCATCTCTTGGCTAATTCTAAAGAACACGCCTCACCCGCCATAATCAGGTGCGCTAAGGCCGATAGTTCCTCGATTTCCATTTCCATGACGGCTAAGGCGGCAGGCGGCAAGGTGACATGAGAAATGGCGGCGGTGATCAATGTTCGCCTCAGATCGTCACCGGGCATTAATGCCGTGGCCGGGGCTAAGACCAGGGTCGCCCCTGAGGTCAAGGCCATAAAGATTTCCCAAACTGAAGCATCGAAGCTCAATGAGGCGAATTGGAGGACTCGACTGTCGCTCCCAACCTCAAAGAGTTCTTTTTGAGCCGATGCCAGATTACACAGTCCGCGATGTTCAATTAAGACTCCTTTCGGTCTCCCGGTGGAACCCGAGGTGTAGATGACATAAGCGAGATTTTCAGCTGTTGCTCCACAGGGGAAATTTTCTGCAGAGGTCTGGGCGATCGCGGCCCAATCCCTATCCAGGCAAACCACCTGGGCATCAGACTGCGGCAAGACCGACAAGAGTCGCTCCTGGGTCAAGAGCACCGACACCTGGGCGTCAGAGAGCATAAACTGCAACCGCTCTTGGGGATAGCTCGGATCCAACGGCACATAAGCGTCTCCCGCCTTGAGAATCGCCAACAAGCCCACCACCATCTCCAGCGAACGCTCGGCACAGATCCCCACCAAGTCCTCAGGTCTCGCGCCCAAGCTCTGCAAATAGTGGGCCACTTGATTCGCTTTGGCGTTGAGTTCTTGATAGGTGAGCTGCTGCTGCTCAAAGACCGCCGCAATCGCATCGGGGGTGCGCTCCACTTGTTCCTCGAACAGCTGATGGATACACTTGTCCTGAGGATAGTCAACGGCGGTGTCATTCCATCCCA
>JAKSDM010001291.1 GCA_022360135.1 Pseudanabaenales cyanobacterium
CGTCCCCTAACTTGAATTTGCCAGGGTTACGATACACGGCTCTGGGCCTTGCTGCAGAGCTTTTTTCGCTGAAACCTTAATAATGTGCTTATTGATACGTCATCTCTGACGCCCTTTTTCCCGCTTTAAGCTGGTGACCGTTTATTTATTACGACCAATTGCCCACGAAAGAGGAACTACAACTTGCCCGCCTGCAAAATCGAGGTTCTGAACCCATTTGCACTTTTGACGAGCTGAGCGATGGGCACTTTGGAGAATTTTATTTTATCGACGGGGTGGAATTCCAGATTGGTAATATGACCATTGCCTTTTGGGAACAGCAAATGGCGAAAATACTACAAGAACTTGACGTCACCTCTCCATTGCAGAAAGCGCTTTCGGGAATGCTTGACTGTATTCCTTTGTCCGGAGAGGTTTGGATTTCACATTGGCAGAGGCGGATTGCCGACTACCCAGATGCCTTAGCACGCGCGATGGTAGAAAAATATCTAGCCTTTTTCCCGATTTGGGCTTTACAAGAACGTTTGGCTGCAAGAGACACCACCCTATTCCAACATCAAATACGTCTAGAAATAGGGCAAAATCTTCTGGGTGTTCTAGCAGGACTCAATCACTTGTATTACTCGACTTTTCAATTTAAACGGATGAAACAGTTCATCGCCCAGATGCATATTGCTCCTCAAAATTTGTACACGCGCTTGGAAAGCCTCTATCACCAAGAACCGTTATCTATGACCAGCCAATTAAAAGAACTGATCGCTGAAACAGTAGAATTGGTGGAGTTACATATGCCTGAAATAGATACATCAAAGGTTAAGCAATCACTTGATAGACAAATGCATATGTGGAAACTAACAACAGGTTGAGCGCCCTTATAACAAATTGGGGTTGATGGTCTATCACGACTCCCAGATAAAATACGTGCGGTTTTTCTTCTCCCAAAAGTCTTGAGGAACCTTGACTCAGCCCCCAAGTTTGGGGGATTATGCAAGCAAAACCCCCAGACTTGGGGGCTAATGTAATGTGTAGACAGAACTCTACCCAGACTGGGTAATATCGCCAGCTCAAAAGTCCCTGTGTCGTTGTCGATATTCTAACTGTCAAATTCGCCAGCAGTACCAAAACCGGGGGATTTAGGGGAGAAATGCCCAGATTTTAATCTGATAGACTTATATATATCCATCAGGAAGGGGAGATCGGTTTAGGCGACCACTCCGAGACATTAGGCGAACATCATAGCCCACTTATGAAACGTCTGTTAGTTGAGGGCGTATAGATTTTCTGTAGTCCTCCATATGTAAAACTGTTTCTTGCTTAGCGTGAATATTTTTCATGTGCTTCTTAACTGTGTTGAGAGAAATATGCAGCTTAGCTGCGATTTCCTTGTAGGTATAGTTCGCCCGGTAGAGGAACCAGACATCTGCCTCACGGGCCGTTAGGCCATACTTATCAACCTCAGTAATAGCAATGTTTTCAACCGATTGTTGTCGATCTTCCAGCATTACCAATAAACAAGGCTGGCTATTAAAACGCAACTTCAGCCATTTCACCCGAACGCGAAGCTTAGTAGCCGGTTCAAGCTTAATTTCAGCCTCCATCATGGCAGTATGACTTGAGTATAAATTACAGCTGTCAAGCAAGGCTTGACAGACAAGCCAGATCTCTTTGGGAACGGTGTTAGGTTTTGATTGATCAACTGGAAATTGAGCGCAGATTTGACGGGCGGCATCATTGACCTGAACGCACTCACCTTGATCAGTCACAATTAAGATACCATCCATGAAGTTGTCAATTACAGCTTGTAGTAAGGCAACTTCTGAACCTTGTCCTAAGAATTTCGTTTGTCCAGAATAGTTTTCGAACGTATTCATTGGGAGCCTAAATGAAAGCGATGAATTTTCGTCAGCCATCTCAGCTAATGACCTTTGGAGACAACCAGATTAAAAGGAACACCCCTGTATGCTCCTCAGCTATCTCAACTAGTACCTTTGGGATAACTAGGTAAAGAGGAGCACCCCTGCATGTTCCTCCCTACTTAATTACTTGGTAGCACTTTGGTGATTTATGCATGCATTGCGGGATGATACTCATTTTTTCATTATGATTAGCGCTTCGGATCCGGCATCTGGCTGAATAGAGCAATGATAGAGAAAGGTGAAGGGTGAAGGTCGGCTATATTCAATCCTAGGTCTACCTATTCTCAATAGAATTCTCTAGTATCCTCTCTAAATATGGTTGGAATTGTGCTGGTCTCTCACAGCGCCAAGCTGGCTGAGGGCATACAGGAACTGGCGCGGCAGATGGTTCAAGCCCCCGTCACGATCGCAATCGCAGCGGGTATAGACGACCCCGAGAATCCCTTCGGCACGGATGTCATACAGATCCACGCTGCGATCGAGTCGGTTTATAGCGACGCCGGAGTAATGGTGCTAATGGACTTGGGCAGCGCTGTAATGGGCGCCGAAATGGCGCTGGAATTCCTTCCCGAAGATCAACGCAGCAATGTGAAATTATGTGAGGCGCCGCTGGTGGAAGGCGCGATCGCGGCGATTGTCCAAGCAGCAGCGGGGGCGGATATTGAGCAAGTAATTGCAGAAGCAAGGGGAGCGTTGGCTGCAAAGGTTGCTCAGCTGTCTGGAGAAGTGGCCAGACAGGGGGGGCAGGGGAAGCAGGGGAAGCAGGGGAAGCAGGAGATTCGGTTGATTGTGCGGAATCAGTTGGGGATTCATGCCCGTCCGGCAGCGCAATTGATCACGACAGCGGGGCGGTTTCAGGCTGATATTACGATACGAAATCTAACCCGCCATAGCCCAGCTGTCAGCGCCAAAAGCATCAATCAGGTGGTGACGTTGGGGGTGTTGCAAGGGCATGAAATTGCGATCGCTGCCCAAGGGATCGACGCCCAACCCGCCTTAGCGGCATTGCAACAGCTTGTCGCCGATCAGTTTGACGAAGTATCCGCTAAAGAGGAAGAAGGCGGAAAGAAGAGCAAAGAACCAGGAAGAAAGCACAAAGGAATGTCCCTGATTCCTTCTTACGCTAGTCTTAATCCTGCCAAAAATCAGCTATACGGCATTTCCGCTTCTCCTGGCATCGCCATTGGGCCTGCCATTTTATACCAGCCCTCTATCCCAGAGGCGATTGATCAACCTACCGATAATCCCCAAGCAGAATGGCGACAGCTTCAGCTGGCGATCCAAACTGCTCAAACGCAAATTCAGGCCATTATTCAAACGCTACAGGGATCTTCACAGATATCCTCCAGCGATAATGAAAATGCAAGCATCTTTAAGGCGCACCTCCTCTACTTAAACGATCCAGTCCTGCGGGCTCAAACCCATCAGATAATCTTCGATCAGCATCGGGGCGCCGCGATCGCCTGGAAAACTGCGATCGCGGAAATGGTCAAAACTTATCAAACCCTCGAAGATTCATATCTCCAGGCCCGGGCCGCCGATGTCCAAGATGTGGGATGGCGGGTGTTGAGACTGCTGACTCAAGGGGATGGAGAACAGCAGTCCGGTGGCGGGAGTCCGGCGGCGGGGATCTTAGTCGCATCTGATTTGACCCCCTCTGACGCGGCTCAGCTGCGCCCTGATCAGGTGCTGGGCATCTGTACTGTAGCGGGTAATGCGACCGCCCATAGCGCCCTGATCGCCAATATGCTGGGAATCCCAATGGTTGTAGGGGTTGGGGAGAGACTGTTGGGATTCGACGCAGGCGTTTCCCTGGCTTTGGATGGAGCAACGGGTCAGATATGGATTGATCCCAGCGATGCGCAAAGGCAGGCATTGAAGGCCAAACAATCGCTTGGACCGGACCCACTCCCCCACTCCCCCACTTCCCCACTCCCCCACTCCCCCACAGAAACACTCACCCGGGATGGGCAAAGGGTGTCTGTCATGGCCAATATTATGGGACTTGCCAGCGCCCAGACAGCATGGGAGCAAGGGGCGGCGGGGGTGGGGCTGCTGCGGACGGAATTTCTTTATCTTGATCGGGTGACGACGCCAACTGAGGCGGAACAGGTTGAAATCTATCAGGCGATCGCCGCGGTCCTCGGCGCTCGTCCCCTGACGATTCGCACGGTAGATATTGGGGGGGATAAGCCGATTCCGTACATGAGGCTGGGGCCGGAAGCAAATCCCTTCTTGGGTTGGCGAGGGATTCGTCAGAGTCTGGATTGTCCAGACATGCTTAGAACCCAGTTACGAGCTATTCTGCGGGCCAGTCATGGACACACTGTGCAGGTGATGTTTCCGATGGTGGCTTCGGCGCCAGAGGTCCGCGCCGCTAAAGTGATCCTGACGGAGGCTCAAGACGAGCTGCGCCAGGCCGGGATTCCCTTTGACCCGATGATGAAAGTCGGCATTATGATCGAGGTGCCGGCAGCGGTAACGATGGCTGACCAGTTGGCGGCTGAGGTGGATTTTTTTAGTCTTGGTACGAATGATCTGAGTCAATACGCAATGGCGGCGGATCGCACCAATCCCCAGGTATCTGCTCTGGCGGATGCGCTTGAACCGGCGGTGCTGAGAATGGTTCAACACACGGTCAGGGTGGCTCATGAGGCGGGTATTGAGGTGAGGGTTTGTGGCCAGTTAGCTTCTGACCCGGTGGCGACCCCAATTTTGTTGGGGTTAGGGATTGATGAGTTGAGTGTGAATCCACCGGCGATCGC
>JAKSDM010000763.1 GCA_022360135.1 Pseudanabaenales cyanobacterium
CGACAATGTAGCGACGATTATCTGGAAAGTGCTCTAGTTTTCGAGCGATCAGTTCATCAATCAGTTCCCTCATGTCTTTCCGAGCTAACGGGTTTTCGCCCTTCATCCCTTGCCTAAGCAGGTCGCCAATCATTGGTTGCCGTTGCTCCTCAGGCATAATTGCTAGGTTCCAGGCAATTACCGCAATCTGGAAAAACAGTTGCTGCTGCTCATAACCACGGATCTCTTTCAAATAGGGTTCGACGAATAACTCTAACACCTCAGACATCTTGACTTCGCCCTTCGGGTTTTTCACAATGCCTGAGAACTTACCGCCAATCGAACTTTTCTGGAACCGCTGCTCAAAGTTTTCCAGCGCTTCTTGTTGGGAGGTGGTTTTTCTCTGGTTCTGCTTGAGGAGTTCACGGAACCCCTTTGACTTTTTCGCCATGATGTTTCTCGATTTGAGAGGGGTAACCCCGATATTATGGAAAGTGATCTAATTCGTCGTCTTATCCAATTTAGGCATACGGTGGGAGCATCTTAGCGCATTCTGCGCCTATTTAATCACGTCTGCATCAATCTGCATCAAAGGGGCGCATCCGGCTCAATACAGATGCCGCCCAGGGCGTTCACAATCGTGCAGGTGTTGGCGACCAACATGGATCGCACCATTGTCGCCAGCCTTACGCCAAATGTGCAGATCAGCCGCCAGTCCCGCTTCGCTAGGGTCATGGGCTTCGCCTTCGACGTGCGTTTCCCCTGCCCCTGAACACTGGAAAATGTATCCCTGATGCTGCTGTCGGGGGAACTGGTAGGGCTGATTGCTCCTAACGGAGCAGGCAAAAGCATCTGGTGTTGAGCATAGGCGTATTCAGGTGCGAGACCCCCTTGACAATCGGCGAAATTAGAACGTCTCCGCTAATTAGGTGATTAGATGTACCCTTGGGGGGTTATGTTCAATTGTGATTCTATTTCCCATAATGGAGAGTGTCCCAGCGCCTTAATTATCAAAGGAGTTCTGTCCCAGAGCCGCCCCTTTAAGCCCCAACCCATGCATACTTTCCAGGACGCCTTTATTTCCTATGGCCGCGCAGACAGCAAAGCGTTTGCCGCCCAGCTCAATGATCGGTTGATTGCAGCGGGCTTGAATGTCTGGTATGACTTCGAGGATATTCCCTTGGGCGTCGATTACCAGAATCAGATTGACGACGGGATCGACAAAACCCACAACTTTCTGTTCGTCATTTCTCCCCATGCGGTCAACTCGCCCCACTGCGCCAAGGAGATTGACCGGGCGCTCAAACGCAATAAGCGCATCATTCCGCTGATGCATGTGGAGGAAATTAGTCAGGACATCTGGCGACGGCGCCACCCCAATGGGACGGAGCAAGATTGGCAAGATTACAAGGCTAAGGGACTGCACTCCAGCTTCCCCAACCTGCATCCGAAAATCGCCAAAATCAACTGGGTCTTTTTCCGTGAGGGCGTTGATGATTTTGAGCAATCCTTGATGGGACTGCTGGAAATTTTTGAGCGGCGTCGCACCTATGTGCATCAGCACACCTACTTTTTAACTAAAGCCCTGGAGTGGCGGCGTAATCAGAAGCAGGCCCGCTATCTGCTGATCGCCGAAGAGCGGAAAACGGCGGAGGATTGGTTAAAAACACGGTTCCAGGATGAGCAGCCGCCTTGTCTTCCCACCGATCTGCATTGTGAGTTTGTCACTGAGAGCATCAAGAATGCGAATAATTTGATGACTCAGGTGTTTCTCTGCCACGCCGAGCCAGACCAAGTTGTGGCGGATCAGGTGGGTAGAACGCTGATGCGGCAGGTGATCGCAATTTGGCGGCAGCAAACTGACCTACAAAAAACCAGCTCAGACCCCCAGGAAAGCATTGAACAAGGGATTGAACAAGCCGATAATCTGGTTTTCTTGCTCTCGTCGGCATCGCTGCGATCGCCCGCTTGCCAGCGAGAACTCAAGCATGCTGTCAGTCTGAACAAACGGGTCATTACTCTGCTGATTGAGGCCCCTAAGCCTGAGACGGTTTCTGCCTCGCTCAAACGCCTCCTGATCGACTTCAGGGCTTATCAAGATGCGGCGAAATATTCCCTGGCCGCCAATAAACTGCTCAAAGTCTTAAAACAGGACGCCCCCTATTACGAACAGCATAAGAATCTATTGGTCCAAGCCCTCAAATGGCGACGCCAAGATCATAACCCCAGTATCTTATTGCGGGGCTGCAACCTGAACTACTTCGAGGCCTGGTTGAAAGTAGCGCAGCAGCGTCAGGACTATCCCCCCACCCCCTTACAGATTGAGTTTATTGAAGCCAGCGCTCGGTATCCAGCGGCCGCCTCACTGGACGTATTCATCTCCTATTCCCGAGCGGACTCCGATCTGGCCCGTAAGCTCAACGATGCGCTGCAGACTCAGGGCAAAACTACCTGGTTTGACCAGGAATGCATTGCCTTGGGGACTGACTTTCAGCAGGAGATCCATCGCGGCATTGAGAATTCAGATAACTTTGTGTTCATTATTTCCCCCAGTGCTATCCGCTCGCCCTACTGCGCCGACGAGGCCGTCTATGCCCAGCAGCTTAATAAGCGAGTGGTGACGGTGTTGTACCGCACCGTGTCCGCCAAAGATCTGCCACCGGCCCTGGCGAATATCCAGTGGATTGACTTTAATCGGTATGGCGGGGACTTTTACGCCAATTTCAGCGAGTTGGTGAGAACTCTGGACACCGATCGCGAGCATGTGCGTCACCATACTCAGTGGCTGCAGCGATCGCTGGCCTGGTCGCAAAAGGGCAAAAGCGCCGATTTGCTGTTACGGGGCAACGAATTTGCGATCGCAGACGAGTGGCTGCAAGCGGCTAAACAGCATCAGAAACATCCGCCAGTTAATCCTCTGCAACAGGACTTCATCGCCGCTAGCCAAGTCGCGATTCAGGCGGAGAGGCGGCGTGAACAACGGCAAATGCTGATCGTCAAGTCTCTACTCGGCATCGTGAGTGTTTTGCTGGCCATTGCCGTTGGGGCAGGCATGACGGTCTGGCGGCAGAACATCAAGTTGGCGTTAGATAGGGAGGCGGATAAGTCCAGCAATTTGTTGTCCGCCATGCCGGTTGAGGGGTTGTTGCAGGCGTTACACCTGGTAGACCAGAGTCAAGCTCAACTCCAAACCGTGCGAGATTCAGTGCGCTCCAGCTTGCGGGATGCGATCGCGGTTCCAGTAGAACGCAACCGCTTTGAGGGTCATCAAGACGCTGTGTGGTCAGCGGTGTTCAGCCCAGATGGACAGATGATCGCCAGCGGCGGCTTTGATCGCGCCATTCGCCTATGGGACTTTCAAGGCAATCTGATCAGGCAACCCTTCAAAGGTCACACAGATGAGATTTGGTCGGTCGCCTTCAGTCCAGATGGCCAGATGATCGCCAGCGGCAGTTCGGACAATACGATCCGGTTATGGAATCTGCAGGGCGAACTCATCGGCCCACCCTTCAAAGGCCACACCCATCACATCAAGTCGGTTGCATTTAGCCCGAATGGGCAGGTAATCGGCAGCGGCAGCGCTGACAAGACCATCCGGCTGTGGGACTTGCGGGGTAATCTGATCGCCCCAACCTTTTGGGGACATACTGATATTGTTTGGTTCGTCGCATTTAGCCCGGATGGGACGCTGATCGCCAGCGCCAGCGCTGACCATACTATCCGCCTGTGGGATTTACAGGGTAATCCCCTCGGCCCACCTTTTCAGGGCCATGAAGATGTGGTCATGTCCGTCGCCTTCAGCCCAGATGGCCAGGCGATCGCCAGCGCCAGCGATGACAATACCGTGCGTTTATGGAACCTGAAGGGTCAACCACTTGGCCGCCCGCTCCGGGGTCATGAATACTATGTTTACTCGGTCGTCTTTAGTCCGGATGGACAAACCATCCTCAGCAGTAGTGAGGACACCACGTTGCGATTGTGGAGCGTGCCGGACGCCCTTTTCTACAATCCCCTCCGAGGACATAACGGTGAAGTCACGGCTGTGGCGATTAGTGGCGATAGTCAAACTCTGGTCAGTGGCAGTGTGGATCGGACTCTCCGTTTATGGAGGGCAGACGGTAACTCTATTGGACAGCCTTTCCAAGGTCATACTGACGCCGTCCTGTCAGTCGCCATCAGCGATGATGGCCAGACTATCGTCAGTGGCGCCGCCGACCAAACCATCCGCTTGTGGGATCGATCTGGCAATCCCATTGGACAGCCTTTTCAGGCACAGCAGGGGAAGGTTTACGCAGTGGCGCTACACCCGAATCAGCCCCTGATTGCCAGTGCTGGAGAGGATCAGACTGTGAGACTGTGGGATCTACAGGGGAATCTAGTCAATCAGCCCTTTGAGGGCCATGAAGCAGAAATTTATACGATCGCCTTTAGCCCGGATGGTCAATACATTGCCAGCGGCGGTGATGACCGCACCCTTCGGCTATGGGATTTGCACGGTAATCTAATTTGGCGATCCTTCCAAGCAGGACATACGGATGATATCAACGCCCTGGCGTTCAGCCCAGATGGTCAAATTATCGTCAGCGCCAGTCGGGACCAGACTCTACGTCTGTGGAACTTGCAGGGTGACTTGATCAGCGAACCGTTCCGGGGTCATCAGAGTACTATCCATGATGTCGCCTTTAGTCCGGATGGTCAGTTCATTGTCAGCGCCAGTCGCGATCAGACGGTACGATTGTGGGACTTAGAGGGTACGGCGATTGGCCAGCCGTTTAGAGGCCATGAGAGCGCTGTTCGGGCGGTGGTCTTTAGTCCGGATGGCCAGTTCATTGTCAGCGGCAGTCAGGACGCTCTGCTGAGACGTTGGCAAGGGGGCGACTTTATGACTTGGTTAGGGTTGGGGTGCGATCGCCTGCGGGGACACATGATCTTGGTCAATCCTGAGAACCCGATTTCAAGAGGAGCCCATCAGGTCTGTCGCACATGGGCGTCAGAACCGTAATGGGGATGAAGTCATGGCTGAATCATGACCATTAGCAATATAACGTCACAAACTTCACAGCCAGGACCGATCCAGAAACTGGCTCCCTTTTCCCCAGCTTTAATTGACTTCATGCAAACTATAAATATACCCGTGGACTAACTACAGACCGTTTGCGGAAAATCGAGTCATTAGCCTGTTGTTTGAGGTAGATCCATTGCATTATTCACCCCCTAGGCGCCAAGACCCATGAATGGTTTTCAAGATGCCTTAATTTCTTACGGACGTGATGATAGCAAAGCCTTTGCGGCCAAGTTGCATCAACGGTTGGTGGCCGAGGGCTTGGAAGTCTGGTTCGACTTCGAAGACATTCCCCTGGGCGTCGACTTTCAGAGCGAGATTAATGGGGGTATTGAGAAGGCGCATAACTTCCTATTCATTATTTCCCCCTCTGCAGTTAATTCAAAATACTGCCTCAAGGAGATCAAACACGCGCTCAAGTACAACAAACGCATCATTCCCCTACTGCATGTCGAAGAGATTGATCAGAAAACCTGGCGGCAGCGCAATCCTGAGGGCGCAGACGAAGAGTGGGAAGCGGACAAGGCAGCCGGGAAGCTTGTTAGCCTGGATAATATGCACCCAGCAATTCGCAAAATTAACTGGGTCTATTTCCGAGAAGGCATCGACGATTTTGAACGGTCATTAGCGGGACTGCTGAAGATTTTCGAGCGCCATCAAGACTATGTTCACCAGCACACCCATTTTTTAACTAAAGCTCTGGCGTGGGAACAGCATCAAAAGCAATCTCGTTATTTGCTCATCGGCGAAGAACGGCAACAGGCGGAGGACTGGTTAAAGGTACACTTCAATAATGAGCAGCCGCCTTGCACGCCAACGGAGCTGCACTGCGAATTAATCACCGAAAGTATTAAGCATGCCGATAACCTCATGACCCAGGTGTTCTTGGCCCATGCGGAGGAAGATGCAGCAATCGCTGAACGGGTGCGCCACAGCTTAATGCGGGAGGGGATTACAGTTTGGACCAGCAAGCGGGACATTGAAACCGGGGAAGACTTTCAGGCGGCGATTAATCGGGCCATTGAAGAAGCAGATAACCTGGTTTATCTGTTATCTTCGGCTTCGCTCCAGTCAAACTATTGTCAAAAAGAAATTGACTACGCGCTGTCCCTCAACAAACGCATTATCCCATTGTTGGCTAAGACTATTGACCCAGCTCAGGTTCCCTCTGCTCTGCGAGATCTGCAGTATATCAACCTGACGGACAACCTGACGGAGGAAGATTATCAGCTGGACGAAAGTCAGCTGTTAAAAATTTTATGGCAGGACGCCGCCTACTACAAGAGGCACAAGATTCTACTGGTTAAGGCGCTAAGGTGGAAGCGGCAGTATCGTAACCCAAGCATCCTATTGCGAGACCATAACCTGCGCGATGCCGAAAGCTGGTTGAAGATAGCGAAACAGAGAACCCAGCATCACCCTACCGCCTTGCAGGAAGTCTTCATCGACCAGAGTTTGCGGCGCCCTCCCGCCTCCTCGCTGGATGTATTTATCACCTATTCTGAGGTGGATTCAGGCTTTGCTCGCAGGTTAAACGATGCGTTGCAGAATCAAGGCAAAACCACCTGGTTTGCGCAAGAAGAGATTGCCGCTGGAACGAATTTTCAGCAGGAAAGTTATCGCGGCATCGAACGATCAAACAACCTTCTGTTTATCCTCTCTCCCAGTTCTGTC
>JAKSDM010000738.1 GCA_022360135.1 Pseudanabaenales cyanobacterium
ATTTGCATCGACCTGGCATATTAGACGCCGTGGTACTAGACGGTTAGCGGAGTGTACGAGGCTGCATGAGTTACTGCATAAATCCAGCCTGTTCTCAACCTAAAAATCCGATAGCGGTTAATCAATGCCAAACCTGTGGCGAAGATTTGCGATTGCGCGATCGCTATCGGATTATTAAGGCTTTGGGTCGGGGTGGTTTTGGAGCCACATTTTTGGCCAAAGATGAATCTTTACCTGGACATCCTGCTTGCGTTATTAAGCAACTCCGGCCTGCGGCGGAATCTCCCCATGTATTGCAAATGGCTCGAGATTTGTTCCAGCGTGAAGCCAAAACTCTGGGCAAAATTGGTAATCACCCTCAACTCCCTCGCCTACTCGATTACTTTGAGAATAATCAAGAATTTTTCCTTGTCCAAGAATATATTAGCGGCGCCACCCTACAGCAGGAAGTCAGACGAGGAGGTCCCTTTAGTGAGGCAGGCGTAAGGCAATTCCTGAGTGAGATCCTGCCGATGATTCAGTATGTGCATAGTCATCAAGTCATCCACCGAGATATCAAACCCGCTAACCTGATTCGGCGTGAACAGGATCGGAAACTGGTTCTGATCGATTTTGGCGCGGTTAAAGATAAGGTCGACCCAACCAGAGCCAATAGCACCGAGCAAACGGCTCTGACCGCCTATGCGATCGGCACTCCAGGCTATGCCCCACCGGAACAAATGGCGATGCGGCCAGTTTACGCCAGCGATCTCTACGCCATTGGCGTCACCTGCACTTACCTACTGACAGGCAAATCTCCCAAGGACTTTGACTATGACCCTAGAACGGGTGAGATTTTATGGCGTAAACAGGTTCAGGTGAGTGAACACTTCGCCAATGTCTTAGAAAAAATGCTGGATATCTCTGTCCGCCATCGCTATCAGTCGGCTGAGGCTATTTTACGGGAGCTAGATCTAGAGCCCTATCTAGATAGTCTGGCGCAGAATATGGCTTTTCAGTCCGGCAACCCATCCAATAGTGGTCCGCTCACATCCCCTTCTGATAATCTGGGCGAACCCACTTCTCCCTCTTCTCCTTCCTCTCGGATGGCGGCTGCCATTCGGGCTCGCAAAGAACGATCTTCAGCCAAATCGGCCTATACCATTGTCGGGGGACCGGGTCGAGGACTCCAAGCAAGATCTTCAGGTTCTCAATCTGGTTTAGTCCTATCCCCTAGTCAAGTCGGCAATCAGTCCGCCAAGCTGGTCAAACTCACTGCTGAAGACTTAAAAACCTCCTACATCAAGGGAAAGCGCGATTTCTCTATGCAGAAATTAGACTTCCTGGATCTGCGGCGAACTAAATTGGTGGGGGCTAACTTTACTCAGTCAAAGCTACAAAAAACAAACTTCCAAGGATCAGATCTGTCTTCGGCTAATTTCGGGCGAGCTAATCTTGCCGGGTCTACACTACGAAACACCATACTCGGTAGAGCTTACTTTAATTACGCCAATTTGCAGGGCGCTGATCTGCGAGGGGCTAATCTCAACCATGCCTGCCTGACAAATGCAAACCTGCGGGGAGCCAATCTGAGCGGCGCCGACTTGACTGGAGCTAAGATTTCAAGTGAACAACTGGCGATGGCTCGGACAAACTGGTCTACTGTTTATCCCAATGGTAAGCGCGGTTTGAGGCAGTAGATTTCACTGACTTGCATAACCTGGACGATTGAACCAGCAGAAATGTCAGTTTGGCCTATGGGAA
>JAKSDM010001245.1 GCA_022360135.1 Pseudanabaenales cyanobacterium
AAATCAGGTCAAACGGTCCTTCCTGCTCAAGCGCCTGCCTCAAACCATGATTCGCGGCCAAGGACGCCTGTTCACGAACCTCCCGTTCGCCCTTGGGAATCGATGGAAGTTTATGTACGGTCACAGCCTCTAAATCAGGCGGAGGAATGCCGTCTATTCGGGTGGCGAACAGTTCCACCTGAGCCCCCTGCCGCTGCAAAGACCGAATTACTTCCTGCACATGGATGGAGCAGCCCTTCTGACCAAAAACGGGCACGCCTCGATCGGCGCAAACGTAAGCAATCCTCATAATGCATACCAATTTTAGATTTTAGATTTTGGATTGGGGAATCAGGAATCAGTAAGCTAATCGTTATTTAATTCCCGTTCTCCCATCACACTTCCTGCAGCACTTTTTTCTCGATCGGCTCAACTGTCCCAAAGAGCGCCCGCACTGCATCAGCGTTTCGATGAATATCGAACTCGGACTCAATTAGCTGTCGAGCCTGGGTCGCCAGCCGCACCCGCAAGTCTGGATCGGTGAGCACCCGTTTGAGGGCGATCGCCAGCGCTATTGGATCATTTTGAGGGACGCTCAACCCGGTTTCTTTGTCACGCACCACTTCCGGAATACCCGTCACCTTGGTCGAAACGCAGGGAGTCCCCAGAGCCATCGATTCCAGCAGTACAGTTGGCAGACCGTCGCGATTACCATCTGAGCCAATGATGTAAGGTCCGGCAAATACGGCCGCCTTTTGGACCTGCTCAAACACCTCAACTTGAGGACGGGGGCCAATCACTGCTACGGTTGATTGCAGTTCGAGTCTTTGGATTTGCTGCTTTATAGGCGCTTCGAACTCCCCTGCGCCGATAATCTGGCAACCAAATTCACACCCCCAGCCTTTGAGAATTGCACAGGCGTCAACCAGGATAGGAACCCCTTTTTTTTCCACCAATCGACCCACTGAAATAATCTGGGGGGGGCGATCGCGCGGCGACTGATACGACAATCGCTCCAAATCCAGACCATTATAAATCCGGTGGATCCGGTTTGCTGCAGCGCCATAGGTCTGCTGCAAATAGGCTAGATTATAGTCACTCACCGTCACCACCGCCGCTGCATCCCTCAGCTTCCGTCTCATATCTTCCGGTTCAACACTTTCATGGAAAATGTCCTTGGCATGGGCTGTGAAGGTGTAGGGGACGCCCGCAAAATGGGCTGCCAGACGAGTGACGCTCGTCGCCACCGAGCCAAAGTGAGCGTGCAAATGGGTAATCCCTTTCAATCGCACTTCACGAGCTAGCCATGCGGCTTGATAAACGTCGTTTGCTTTTTCACCTTGGGCGATCTCCAGCGCCGCCCAAAAACCAGGCAAGACTTTGCCCGCTTCCTGGAACTCTGCCCAGAAGAAACTGGCGGCGTTAGGAAAGAGAGTATTCAGAGACTTGCTGCCCTGCCCCTGGCTAGGTAAACGCACATAGTTAACCGGAGCGCGCACCTGGGCAATGGTATTCTGAAAATGGGTATCACTGGGAGGCCGCAGGGCGAAAATTTCAATATCGAGTCCGACCGCCTCATGAGCCAGAATCTCATTCACTACAAAAGTCTCTGAGTAACGAGGATAGCGCTTGAGCACGTAGCCAACGCGCAGAGGTTGAGTCAAAATCATTGCTTTCTCTTTTATCAGATATACCGTGTTGGGGAACGGGGAGTCGCCAACCCTACAAGTAAGGTGGATGTCTGAGGTTCTTTAAGAGAGCCTCTTTGAAGAATCGGGAGGCCAGAGAGCGAACTTAAACTTACCTTAAACTGGTGCTAAGCTAGATTTAAGACATCCGCGTTAACGTGAGAGTACAGACAAAAAGCTGTATGATTGTGCCTATTGCACCTATTCCTGTTTAGTTTTGATCGCTGAAGCTATTTTCTTTTCGAGTTGTATTGACGTGGCTTGATTGCTCGCAATTAGACTCATTCACATCTCCGTGTCGGCTCTAGTGATTGGATATTCAGTCGAATCTAATTTCATGAGTTTGGTTTCTGAAACTTCCCAAAGTATTCCCTGAAGGGATTTTAGGGATATGTGAGTAGTGTCTAAGCACATAACTGATGCGCAGGGATGCAGGTCAAGATCATTTATTTCTCCTTTATCTACCTTTATAAGACATTTCACCTTGGGTGAAGATGAGTTTCCAGAACTTCTTCTCACAGTTGAGATGAACGATCAAGGTCATTGGGCGCCAACATCATTGGAAAAGCGATACTCATGAGCAGTGTATACACGGTTGGATCTCCCTATATCGCGCTTCAATCACTCTGACGAGATAAAATCTGAAACGCCGATTTCTCGTTAACAATTCCTCCAATTGGCAGGCCATGAAGCACGTAAAATGGTCGTTTCAAATATTCTCTAGAGACTTTGACAGCTGGACAGTCATAAGTTCGTCTTGTTTTTCACTTCCTGCTTCAGGCAGCTACTGATAGCAAAGGTGTCGATGCTGAAGGCGCTGGAGTGCAACCAATGGAGCGCCTGAGAATAATAGCCTTCGCTAAGTCCCAAGGCATTCAGATAGCTGGTGATGGCAGGTGGTTGAGTGCTCAATAAAATTCCCTACAGCAGTAGGATGAACCATTCGAAGGCGGTTTGGCGACTAAACGCTGGTCACAACTTGAGCATGTGATGCAGGAATAGTCTGAGGCGCTGCAGCAATAGATGACGCCTATGGATCTATTCCCACTTTCTCCCACAGACATATCACAACTGGGAATCTAACTTAGTAAGGGTAGTTAATCAGTTATCGAAAACCGATGAGAGGCATCGCTGACTAGACTGTCAATGCGATGTCTGAGTGGGGTGTGTTTACCAATCACGACAAACCCTACTAATCCAGGAGAATCGTCCAAAATGGCGCAATCCACGAGCACCCCCAACTCAGTTTTAGACGTAACCAATAGTCAGAATTCATCCCTCCCTCATTTG
>JAKSDM010001365.1 GCA_022360135.1 Pseudanabaenales cyanobacterium
CACTGACTTGATTCACGAAATGCGCGCCCAAGATGGAATCCACGCCATAATCGGAAAATGGCGCGTCGATTTCGAAACGCTTGTCATCAAGCCTGAGCGTCCGAGACAAACAATCTACGATTTGCCGCTGCACATGGTCCGGTCTGTCCTCTGTTGAATCGTTTTCATTATCTGGGTGTCGGCCGATCTCTGTCATCGGCAGGTCGACGCTTTCGGCAACTGAAGCTGCCTCTCGTTTCTGTCTGATCACCCCGTCGCTCTCCGCCACAATGATTTGCTGCGCGAGATGCTGGGCGGAGCGCACGGGAAATTGGACGTGATTAAATCCTTCCTCGGCTAGCAGTCGTTGCCAGGCGTCGGGCGCCAGTCCCGGGCTGCCGGGAATGCGCAGCGATTTGTCTTGCGCCAGGGACCAACCGTCGATTAAGCCAAAAATCAATGTGGCGAAAGCGGTCTTGTCGGTCATTTCATTGAGCAGCAGTACACCATTTTCCGCCAGCGCGGCCTTGGCGTTGCGCACTGTGTTGCGCATTGAGTGCGTGGCGTGCAACACGTTGGTGGCGATGACGAGATCATACGCACCCACATCTATGCCCTGTTCCGCCAACGGCTTCTCAATGTCACAAATCTTGTAATCCATGTAGGGATGCGCCGAAGCGTATCGCTGCGCAGCGTCCATCAAGAACGAATTGGAAATGTCCGTGTAGCAGTAGGACTCAATGGCGCGCTGGAACGGGGCCAGGTGCGGCAGCACCGTCGATGTCGCGCCACCGGTTCCCGCGCCGATTTCGAGGATGTGGATCCGGGCCTGAGGATCGGATTCCAGGCGCTTCTGGAACCAGGATGCGGCGACTTCCGCCAGGGCTACATTAAAGAAGCGCGAGATCGAGTTATCCTTGTAGAGGACCGCCATTTTCTCAACCGATCCGTCCGGAAATAAAATGTCTGTGATTAACTTCTTGCCGCGCAAAATGTCCGGCAGCGCCGTGAAGCACTCATCAATGATTTCGGTCAATGGACGGATCTCGGTATCCTGTTCGGTTCGGTTTCTGAATGCTTTCCATTCCCGCCAGATAAGTTCGGGACTTTGGCGCAACGCGGCGTCCTCAACGGTCACGCCTCCGTCGTTGATGCGGACCCATCCGTGTTCGCCAAAGGCCGCCATGACCTCGTCCCACCAAATGTGATACTTGTCCAGCACGCCTGCACGCCGCCGCAAGATCGCGGCGTCTTCGGCGACACCAGTTTGCAGTACGCCTACCTTCAAAAACTGCGCCAACAGTAACTTAACCATCCAGCCGTCGAGATCGGCGAAAAGCGGATGAAATTCTGGCGCTGAAATTTGCGGCGAGAATGCTTCAAGCGACGGCATGCATGACGGAACAACTTTGCGGACACACGCCATTGCTTGATCCAACAACACACCGCGAGGCGGCCTTGAGCCGTCGAATTTGATGAAGGCCAATTGCGCCATGTCGCCGCTGATGAGTTGCTCTAGCACTCGCATGCCTGCGTCAGCATTGATCGACTGCACGCCCTCAGTCTCTCGGAGATGAAACCTGAACGTATCGGAGATCCTGGCGCCGCCGCCGATGCTCCAAAAGCCCCAGTTCATGACCTTAATGGGAATGCGCCAGAGCTGGGAGAGTCGCAAGGCAAATATATCTTTGAAGACGCAGCCAGCCGCATAGCTGCTCATACCGCGCGTCTTGCCAAACGACGCCAGCGAAGAAAAGAAGAGCGCGAAATCCAAAGGCTCTTCCCCAAAGACCTGCGCGATCCGCACGGTGACATCGACTTTGGCTGAAAGGACGGAGCGGAATTGTTCTTCGCCCATTTCGGCCAAACCCTGGTCATAGCTGCCCAAGGCCGAATGGACGACGCCATGAATCGCGCCGAACTCTTGCTTTACGGCGTCTCGGGTTCGCTTTAGAGCGGCGGCGTTGGCGGCGTCCGCCGAGATATACCAAGGGGCCGACCCGAGCGATGCCAGCGCGTCGATCTTGGCTTGGATGTCCGCATTCAACGACCGACGCCCCACCCAAACTACGTGAGCCTGCCAGCGCTGGATCAGGTGTCGCGAAAGAACTTCGCCCAACCCTCCTGCGCCGCCAATGATGATGTATACCCCCTGGGACCGGAACGACTCCGTTTTGACCGCAAGTTGGCGTACCGGAACCAGCGCCTGCTGGAACCACTGCTTGCCACGCCAAGCCAGCGCCTCGCCCTGCACGTTGGGCGGCAAGGACCAAATCTCATCCGGCCATGGCTTGGCATGCGCTTCCAGATCTAGCAGCCGCACTTTCCACCGCGGAAATTCCTTCGCCATGCTGCCCACAAATCCATGGACGCCGGCATGAATGGGATGAATGTCCTCCGTCCGGAGCACTGGCTGCGCCTGGAACGTGATCAATGTCCAACCCAGATCTTGCTTCGCATACCCCAGCGAAAGCAACGCCTTGACTAACCGAAAAACTTGAACGACGCCGTTTTGCTGGTCGTCAATGACAGCTTCCTCCACCAGCGATGACGGACCAGCTTCAGGCGCAACCCATAGGATGTGATCCAACACTGACAGGCGATCAAAAGCAGCGACCCACTGATCCACGTCGGCCGCGTCGGGCGCCTCCAATCGCTGCGCCGACGGATAAACCTTTTGAACGGCTCGCAGCTGCTCCGAGGCGCCGCCGATGACAACCATAGCGGCGCCTCGATCAGGAAACAAAGGAACCGCTTCGGGCGGCAAGACCGCATCCCAAACTGGGTGCAAAGCCCACTCTGTCGATTCCTGCCCGTTTATTTCAGCAGCTACCGGTTGCTGCCGCGCCGTCAGCCTTTTCATTTCCGGAAGCCAATAGCGATCCTGGGCGAAAGGATAAGTTGGCAAACTGATCATGCATGGTTGGGTGGTTTCATATAGTCGAGTCCAATCGATGCTCAAACCTTTGGTCCATAGCTCCAGCAATTTGGTCAGCTTCCCGCGTCGCATCCACCTGTCGACCGTCTCACCGAAGTCCTCATCTCCGGCAATCAACGACAATCCGTCGCGATCGCGCGATCTTCGGCTTTGGAAGCAATCGACGAGATCCTCGATCCGACCGTGCAGAAATCCATCAAGCTTTTCTAAGAGTTCATCCAGGGACGAGACCGACATCGCCAACCGTTCGTCCATGGCTTCTCGACCCAGTTGAAGCGTGTACGCAATGTCGTGAAGTCGCACCCCTAGAGCAACTCGATTGGCATCCAAAAAGTCCTTTATGCTTTTGGCGTAGGCTTTCAATCGATCCTCATTTTTCGCTGACAGAATGATGCAAACGGGAGCACCGGCTGGCGGAGGAGTTTTGCCGAATTGGGGTGTGGAATCGGTTGCCGCAGCAGTGGTTCCGCAGGGATACTCTTCGACCACCAAATGGGCGTTGGCTCCTCCCGCACCGAACGAAGAAAGGCAAGCGATGCGCGCAGATTCCTTCACCGCGCCATTAACGCTCACGGTTGGTCGCCGCCAATCGTCAAGCGTCTGCTGCACCTTGAACGGCGTATCGTCGAAATCAATGTTTGGATTCAGCTCCGCAGCGTGTAGACTTGGCGCCAATTGCCTGTGGCGCATCTGCAGCAAGATCTTGATCAGGCCAGCGATCCCGGCCGCCGCCTCAAGGTGCCCCAAGTTGGACTTCACCGAACCCAAGGCGCAAAAACCCGTGTCGCTCGTGTCCGCTCGAAACGCCTGGGTCAATCCCTCGACTTCAACCGGATCGCCCAGGGCGGTGCCAGTTCCGTGCGCCTCCACGTAACTCACCATCCTCGCATGAACCCCGGCTTTGTCCAGAGTCTGACGGATCAGTTCCGCCTGCGCCTTTGGATTGGGGACCGTATAACCGTTTGTTCTGCCGCCATGGTTGACCTGACTGCCTCGAATCACGGCGTATATCCGGTCGTCATCTTCAATCGCTTTCGCCAAAGGTTTCAACAAAACAACAGCGACCCCCTCGCCCGGCGTAAAACCATCGCCGCCCTTGCCAAAGCTGCGGCAGCGCCCGTCCTTTGAGAGCATCTGAAGGGTTGATAATTCAACGTAGTTAGAAGGATGCAGATAAAGGTTCACCCCGCCAGCAAGGGCCATCGCGCAGTCGCCAAAGCGCAACCGTTGGCAGGCTTCGTGGATGGCGGTCAGCGACGAGGAACACATGGTGTCCACTGGCAGGCTGGGTCCTTTGAGATTCAGCAGAAAAGACACCCGATTGGCCACCGAGGCGAAGGATGTGCGCGGTTGTAAGGTGTCCCCCGTCCGCCAAAGCTCCGGCCCGTATAGGTCATAACCAGTCTTAGTGACACCCGCGAAAACACCCACGTTGCTGTCGCAATGCCGCGCTAGGCGAGCCGCCGTGTAACCAGCGTCTTCTAGCGCCGACCACGACGTCTGCAGGAACAAACGTTCCTGCGGGTCCATTCTCAGAGCCTCCTGGGGAGAAAGATTGAAAAAGAGCGGATCGAAATCGGCGAATCCCTCCAGGAATGCGCCCCATTTACCATAGCTCTTCCCCTGCGCGACAGCCTGC
>JAKSDM010001057.1 GCA_022360135.1 Pseudanabaenales cyanobacterium
AACATCAACAATCGAGAACCAAAAAGCTTCTAATAAAATCAGCAATATTGAGCTAATAATGGCAAGTTTAAATCTCCACTTTATTTCGCTAGACATAATATGGCTCCATGAGGGCTAACTGAACATCTGAGGTAAGCAACTGGTTTGACCAGTGCAACTTGAAAAGCTTTGAGCGTTCCTGGAGTAAGTTTCTCCTACCACTCTGTCAAGGAACTTCTGACGGGATCGCGTATAACCTATTTTCAAGTGTTTCAAGGGATTTCCACCCGCCAAAAGCCGATTGACAGAATACTACGATGACAGCGTAGGTATTAAAGTTCCATCGAAGCATACGGTGTCGTCACTGATTGAGTTCGCCTAATGCTAGAGAAGCTCTCACCCAGCGCCATCTAGCTTAAAAGTTCTGAATTTCACGACTTGGAAGGTTACGAGCAGAGAAAAATCAAACCCTTGATTTTCAAGCGTTCTGGAAAGCTGTAACCCCGCGATAAAGAAGTTTCGCGAACGCCTACTGGCGGCTGGAAAACAAAAAATGTCGGTCGTGGGAGCGATCATGCATAAGCTCATCCGGCTTGTCTTTGGGGTACTCCACTCTGGCAAACCGTTTGACCTTGAAATTGCTTCACCACAGCAAAAATAAATTCAGAGCGATGTTGAGTTATTTCAGCAATTCGCAAGTTTGTCAAGAATTGTCAAGCCCCCTTGGCAAAAGGATTCAGCGCCATGGGATTTTGAATTTATATTTGCTGGTCTGAGTTGCTAGCGCTTGACAATGGATGAGCAACACAGTATCTACCAAACAGTGGAGGTGCTCTAAAGCCGAATGGCACTGAAATAAGCCATGTGGGCATTGCCCACCCTACGGAATATCAGGGCTTTTAGCGATTTATAAACTCTTTTTTCAGTGCCATTCCTCTAAAGCCGGATTTATGTCTACGGAAAATCGCTGTTTCAAGGTCTAGAGGAAAAGATCGTGTTGACTCGCCCATCTTCCCTGAGCTAGAACCGACGGCTGAGCAGGTGCTAAAGGTAGGTAGGTAATGTTTTAGATATGGTGATTCCAAGCAAACTACTTGTAGAGTAACTGAGTTGGAAAAGTTGATGCGATCTCTACTGTTTTCTCTACTCTTTATTTACACTTGCTTTGCGCTTTTTGTCTTTTTTAGAGCGGATAGCATGATTTTTTTACCTCAGCCTGCAAGCTATCAAGACACTGAGGATATTCTTAAGCTACCTGTCATGGATAGTGAACAGATCTCGGCAATATACTTATCGAATCCTGAAGCTGCCTATACATTGCTCTACATGCATGGGAATGCGGAAGATCTAGGGGATATTTGGTCTCTGCTAAAGCGCTTACATAGCTGGGGATTTAGTGTTTTTGCTTATGATTACCGGGGGTACGGAACCAGTGATGGCCGCCCCAGTGAACGGAATGCCTACCAAGATGCGAATGCTGCTTATCAATATTTAACTCAAAAACTCAAAGCACCGGCTCAGCAAATTATTGTGTACGGGCGATCGGTGGGGGGAGGATCGGCGACTGAACTTGCAACTCGACATCCCGTGGCTGGTTTAATCTTAGAAAGCACCTTTACTTCCGCCTTCCGAGTCGTGGTTCCTTTTCCCTTGTTGCCCTTTGACAAGTTTTCTAATCTCGATAAACTGC
>JAKSDM010000865.1 GCA_022360135.1 Pseudanabaenales cyanobacterium
AATGTGGCAGCAAAGTCAACACGCTAGGCAACAGCAAAGTTAGGTAATCCCTTTAAAGAAACAATCGGCGCCCTCTCTGCAATCGAAACTGCATAAGCTGATAAGCTCAAAAATTGACTAACAGGCTCAGACAAAAGAACTTTGAAAATCTCATCTTGCTCAAATTCAGTCAGTTCCATCAGATGAGTCGCCAGAAAACTCTGCATTCCCATTTCCGTCGGCTGCGCCAGGATAGAATAATCCATCAAATGCAAACCAATGGGTCTATGCGTTTCAAAATCATATCGTAAGAGAATATGATCGGTTAGTGAGACGCCAGTGGCTTTGACACCTGATTCGAAGGTGACAATCAACGTATCGCTGATCTCATCGTATTTAATCTTAGGCTGACTCATAGTTGGAATCTCAATACTTGAGATATGCAGTCACAACGTAATTATTAGGCGCGACACCCCCAACATCAGATCTGAATCGGAACAAGACAACGGCTTCAATCTGAGTATTTCGATTGCCTAACCCATCAAAGCTTTGCCTGTAAAAATACTTTTGCGAGTTTAGGGAATCTTGCCGTCGCTCCCCCCTTCTCAGGGTTTCAATGAGTTCGTCTTCCAAATCCTCCATTTCTGGGTGATTGTCTGGATCGATAATATGCTCCCAACGCTCTTCAGTTATATAAATTATATTGCCTTTAGCATCGCGAGTTTCCCAGCGAATATCCATGTTTCGAGTCAGCACCCTTCAAAGTGCAATAAGGAAAAGTAGTTGCCATCACCATCGATAATTACTCTAGAAATGTAGATACGGTCAATCTTCAAACCCTCGGCGCGTCGATTTTAGCTGCATAAAATCTTTGCCCATAACCAGAATGCAATCGCCCCTCACTTTTGATGATGGTGGAAGCACGTATGAACTCGTGTGTCCTCAAATTGTTAGCTGGCTTAAAGTTCGTAAGATGCCAACCACCTTGTACAGGTCATTATCAGGATTGTAGAGGGAAAAAACCTGAGAAAGACCATACTGTCTTGCGTCTTTTAACAACTTGATAAATACAAGGTCAGTCCCGTTAGTAACTAAACCAAATCGAGCTTTCGACTTGACTTGGTCGCTCATCATGTAGGTTAACGCTTGGGGTAGCGCCTCTAACCAATTTAATTTCTTGCCCTTCGACTCAATTACAGCTATCCAGAGCGATTGATTAATCACTAGCAAGTCGATCCGTCCTCGGATGATTTCGTCTTGCTCTTCAAGGGCGAGTTCAATTGTTTTTTCCGCC
>JAKSDM010001627.1 GCA_022360135.1 Pseudanabaenales cyanobacterium
GAAAGAAGTTGACGATTTAGAAAAAGCACCAAATCCTCAATCGTCGATAGGGTTGAGATGTCAAAGCTAAAACTGATATCAACCCCGAAGGTTTTATAAAAGTCGTTACAGAAATTAATTTCCCAATCAAACCAGCAAATAGTAGGAAAATGCAGATCTTCTTGGAGCCGATCGCGGGGTAGGACACGCGCAATCTCAAGCTTTGTATAGCGCGCCAGGTTGAGATACAAAAAGGCTATCAGGTCTTTGGGAATATTCTCGGATGACTTGGGAGCCTGCCAAAATCGCTCAAACCACTCATCCATACTCAGGGGAGAGCGCGATCTCAACATTCGGTTTACTCGGTGCCGCACCTGAATATCTGGGCTGAGCGCTCGATAAGTTCTGAGGCTGAAAATGAGGTTTATAAGTGTTCGCCACATCGATAGAAAAGTCTCAGCTAGGCGCTCAGAGCCTTTCTTCAAGTATTCCCATCTGGTCATATGTAAAATCAGAGACCATAAAAGGGACGATTTTTTCTGACTTTTACGGCCTAATTTTGAAGCCTCTCTAAATCTTAGAGATTTACCGAAAATTATTTCTTCATACAATGATATATCCCGACGATGGCGCCTGGACAAATTCATTTTGTAATATTCTTGTATCGGGAAATTTATAGAGTTATTGCGAAATCTGGCTTAATTTTATTGATGGCAAATTTCTTCTAGCGTAGCTTGGAAGTTAGGATAAGAGACCGCCGCCGCCTCAGCTCGCTGAATCCGAGTTATGCCGGTTGCCCGCAGGGCCGCGATAGCCAGACTCATTGCAATTCGATGATCGGTGTAGCTATCGACCTCAGCTCCGCGTAAAAGCGCTCCTCCCTGAATCTCCAAACCATCCGGCAGCTCAGTCACTTGGGCGCCTAGACAACTCAGCTGAGAGGCCATGACGGCTAAACGATCACTCTCCTTAACCCGCAGTTCCTGCGCATCTCGAATCACGGTGGCTCCTTCGGCAAATAGGGCCGCCACCGCCAAAATCGGAATTTCATCAATTAAGCGGGGAATCAAATCGCCTGAAATTCTGCACCCTTTAAGGCGGCTATGGCGCACCCGCAAATCGGCGACTGGCTCTCCAGTAACCAGCCGCTCATTTTCCAGTGTGATATTCGCCTCCATCTTTATCAAGGCTTCCAGAACACCTGTGCGGGTAGGATTGACGCCCACATTTTCAATCACCAATTCAGATCCGGGGGTAATGGCTGCGGCAACCAGCCAGAAGGCGGCAGAACTAATGTCGCCGGGCACAATTACGGTTTGTCCCTGAAGTTGGGAGGGGCCCGTGATCATCACACTGCGGTTTTCTGGGTCGACCGCCAAATCTGCCCCAAAAGCCTGTAACATGCGCTCAGTGTGATCCCGCGACAGGAGAGGTTCGGTCACAGTCGTTCGCCCTTGGCTCATCAATCCCGCTAGCAGAACACAGGATTTTACTTGGGCGGAAGCCATGGGAGAGTGGTAATGGATAGGATGGAGGAGTTGGCCTTGAATGGCTAAGGGGGCCAGGGAATTGCTTTGACGCCCCCAAATCAGCGCCCCCATTTGCTCTAAGGGTTTGACCACACGGGACATCGGTCGCGATCGCAAAGACGCATCGCCAGTCACCATGAAGCAGCAATCCGGTTGAGAGGCCAGCAGCCCCAGCATCAGCCGCAAAGTGGTGCCAGAATTCCCTGCATTCAAAACATCCACCGGCTCCTGAAAGTTTCCCAGCCCTAATCCTTTGACTTTGACCCACTCAGCCTCCAAGTCGGTAATCTCAGCCCCCATTGCCTGAAAACAGGCGGCGGTGCGGCGAGGATCTTCACCAAGAAGCAAGCCTTTGATGGTGGTTTCGCCAGTTGAGATCGCTCCCAACATCAGCGCTCGATGGGAAATTGACTTATCTCCGGGAACCCGAATACGCCCTTGAAGCGCAACACCCTCAGTCGGAATATCCAGGGTTAACGTTTGGTGAGGCGGATTGGGGGTGAGACGGATGGTAGTAGTAGGCATATGAGGTGATAGCGTTTAAGCCAGCGCTGCACTAGTAATCCTACCGTTGATTTAAAGGAGAGAAAAGCCAGGGGATGATAGAGCAATATCACTCAGGCTACTCTTCAGATTCCTGAGGACCCACGCCGCAGTAGGAATTCACGTCATTGATGATCGACGATTCGGTGACTGAAAGTTCCTCAATGGAGTTAACAGCCTCCATCGTCTTCTCCTGAGATTCTTCAATCCGGGCTGGGAGAGCGGCTTCAGATTCTACCGTCTTGACCAATTCCATCGCCCCACTGGCCTGAGTAAGGGCGCCGCTGAAGCCTTGCACAACACCCACATAATCATCTCTAAACATCACCAGGGATTCATCTGAAAGATCAGTTGTCTTCAGGTCGCCTGCTAGCCCATCCAAGCTGGTTACGACCTTGTTAACGGCTTCGGTGTATTGAGTCGCGGCATCTTTGATGTCTGCTATGTTTTGAACGGCGGCGGCATTATTGCTGAAGCTTTGGATCTCGGCTTCAAATTCCTGCATGAAGCCTTGCGTTTGATTCACCACCTCAGCCAACCGATTGCATTGAGACACTCTGGATTCACCGCAGCTAGACAAAATCAGGGCGATCGTAACTCCCGCCGGAACCATTAAAGAGCGGGGGCGAAGCTTCGGCATGGATACTCTCCTTAAAGTATAGTACTTGCAGTTTTTGCAGTTTTTTTTGCAGTTAGAGCTCGAGCCATCATAAACCCACATCACTATATAGATCTCCCTTGTGTAAAGATTCCCGTAAGCTTCACCGGAAGTTTAATGAAAAAGTGGGTTTTGAAAAGGCGATTGGGAAAACCTTCAACAATATTAATAGCTATCTTTACTATTCCCAACTATTTCCAAGCTCCAGCATGACTTAACTTGTTTGACTTTCAGAGTAATTCTTTTCAAACAATTATGCCTATCCAGGATACTCAATTTGGCAAGATAGCACTGCCTGGTTAGGAGATAGTGGATGCAGCTCGTCCACCTGATAATACCGTTCGGGTAAACCCAATAATTTGCTCGTAGAGACATGTCATGCCATGTCTCTGTGTATCATTGGGATCTCCAGAAATGTTAATTGAACCGTATTGCGCCCTACAATCTCAGACAATGACTCATTTCATATCCTTTTGCCGCCTTAGTTGTCTGGCTTGCTGTCGAAGTGCTTGGAAATAATCGGTCTCAGTGATTTCGGCAACTTGGCGAGTCTTTTTTGTCTGATCAATTTCGATCCGAAGTTCGGCGACCTGCTGCTTAAGTTTTTGTTCACGAGCATGCACTTGCTCGGCCATACTCTGAAAAACCCGGGCTAGCCGTCCAAGTTCATCGAACCGATTTTTAACGCTTTCTAGAAGTTCAGGTTCAAACTTTCCGGCCTCAATATCTGCAGCAGCATCGGTAATAATAAGCACAGGCTTGGCAATTTGATAAGCCAGGAAATAAATCAGAACCAATAGTAATCCAGCCGTACTTAAGCCAATGAGAATAATGTCTCTGGCAAGTTTAACAGCAGGTTGAAACGCTTCCTTTTGAGAGATTTCCGCCAATAGTCCTAGATTATTTTCACTCAGCCAGCGATAAACTCCAATCACCGGCGCACCTTTATAGTTAAGATATAGCCCGAAGCCATCAATGCCTTGCATGGCGGAATTGATGGCTTCGCTCTCAACAGCTTCGGAAATAATTTTGTGTTCAGCCCTCTCTGCTTCCGCAATGTCTCCCGAAATAAATACATTTTTGCCAGTCAATTGTTTGACCAAGTAAGTTTCACCGCTTTTTCCTAACCCGGTTTTCTCTCGAATTAAACGATCAATAGCCTTTAGATTTAAAGTCATAGCTAAGACGGCTTGCCTTTTTCCAGACTCATCTATGATTGGGGTAGCCAAGGTGATGGTCGGTTTACCTGTTAATGAAGAGGTATAGATATTAGGAACGATCCTAGTTTGCCCCGGTTCAAAATAAGTAATAGTATTCCCTAAACCTTGATATGTATCCTCTTGAGATTTATCAGTCGAGAGCTTAACAATCCCTGCATTAGTTAAAATGGAAATTTCTTGGATGTCGGGTTTAATTGAGATCACTTTCGAAAAATAGTTTGACAAAAAAACGAGATTTTCTTGGTAGTTTGGCTCGTTTTTTTTGCCTGTAAAAAGTATTCTTATTCGATGTTTTATATCAGGTGAATCAGCTAATAGAATTGCCGCACGTTGCTGATTGTCAAACCACTCATTCAATTCGAATTCCTTCAATGAAATAGCCACATTTAGTCTTGCAAATATGGATTCTTGCAGCGACTCTTTAGCGCGAATATAGGCTATAAATGTGACTAGGCCAACAGTTACTAATGACAACAATGAAAAAGCGCCTACTAATTTATATAAAAGACTTTTTCTTAGGAAGTTCATTCTCGATCGCCTTGCTCATGAGTTGGCTTTGTGGGAAGTTCTTTTGATGTAACATTACAACAGCTGATCGGGTTGTCGTCGGAAGATCTCAGTAATCGATTCCTAAAGGTCTTCAATCCTAACGAGAGCAAACTAACAATGACTAAACCACTGGCAAAAATCAGTCTGGTCAGTTTATGAACGGGTCGAAAAACTTCCGCCTGGGAGACCTCTAACAACAAGGCCAGGTTCTGTTTTTCAGCCCAACGATAGACGCCAATCACAGGCTGCTTAGCATAGTTTAGATAAAGGCCAGATCCACTCATTTCCCGGATGGCGCTGTCGATGCCCCGACTAGAAACCCCCTCCACGAACGCCTCATTTCGAGCCTTTTCAGCGGAAACAAATTCACTTTTGACCCAGGAGGATTTACCCACCAAGTAAGTTTCGCCGGTCTCACCCAGATAGTTGGCTTCGCTTTGGTTAAGAATAATCGGCTGGCGAATCTTTTGATCCAACTCAGCCAGATCCAAATTCACAGCTAGAACACCCACCCGTCGCCCCGCTTGGTTGAGTAAAGGCGTGGCGAACGTAATCAATAACTCATTGGTGATAGGCGAGGTGTAAAAATTAGGCGCAGCTTGGTCAGCTTGCTGGTGGGTAAAATAAGTGGTTGTATTTTGAAGGGGTTGGTATTGGCCTTCGCGATTTTTATCAGTTGAGAAAATAACGATCCCGCCATTGGTCAAAATTGCCAAGTCTGGATCACTCGCGGCAAATGTGTTGAGCCTTGAAAGGTAGCTGGAGAGACCATCATAA
>JAKSDM010000019.1 GCA_022360135.1 Pseudanabaenales cyanobacterium
GATATTGTCATGCCTAAATTGAATGGCTATGAACTCTGTCGCTGGGTGAAAAATAACCCAGCCACTGAGGATATTCCTGTGGTGATATGTTCCTCCAAAGGAGAGGAGTTTGATCGCTACTGGGGTATGAAGCAAGGTGCCGACGCCTATATCGCTAAACCCTTCCATCCGACAGAAATGGTTGAAACGGTGAAACAGCTGCTTCGCCGTCGGAATTAGAGGAGCTAGATGAAATTAATTGGGTTCACCTACTTAAGGTTTGCCTGCTGTTGACCTTTTTCATTTTTTTGAGCATACTGCCAATTGCCTTGATACTCTTTGAGTTTCTGGGGTCTGTTTCACCCCTTTTATTAAAATCCTAGAGCGCTGCCGTCACTGCGGGGATCACATCCGCCTGCCAGTAAATGGGTTTCTGGATCAATCCGGATGATGTGGGCGTGTCCCATTTGTTCAGACCAATCGGGGGCGATGTGAACAATGTGCCCTCGTTGCCGCAGTTCAGTTCGAATCTCTTTGCCAATGCGGCCTTCCAAGCTAAGACCACTGATGGATTCTCCCCAGGTTTGTCCCCATAGCCAACGGGGCCAGTCAATCGCAGTCTGAGGATCAAACCCAAAGTCTAGTACACGGGTTAGTAGGGCTAACTGAGTTTGGGGCTGCCCTTCTCCCCCCATAGCGCCGAAAACTAGGTAGGGAAAGCCCTGCCCATTCAAGACCAAGCCTGGAATCAGGGTGTGAAAGGTGCGTTTGCCGGGTTCGAGGCAATTAATGTGGTTAGCGTCAAGGGAAAAGAAACAGCCTCGATTTTGTAGCATAAAGCCCATCTCTCTAGGTGCAATGCCTGAGCCATAGTCGAAATAGAGACTCTGGATCAGGGAAACCGCATTGCCTTCGCTATCAACACAGGCTGAGTAGGTGGTGTCGCCCCCTATGCTGACAGGTCGGTAGGGTTGCGCTTGGGTGAGGCTGAGGCCAGCCCGACGGCGATCGCTGTAAGCTTTCGAGATCAGTTCCGCCATCGGAATGTTGACAAAAGCCGGATCGGTAATCCAGCGATCGCGATCGGCAAACGCCAGTTTAGTGGCCTCCACAATCAGATGGTAATAGTCTGACGTGTTGTGGCCCATCTGCTGGAGGTCAAAGGGTTCGATCAGGTTGAGGATTTGCAACACAACCAAACCCTGGGTATTAGGCGGCAGCTCACAAACGGTGTAGCCTCGATATTGGGTGGTGATGGGCTCAACCCAATCGGAGCGATGGGCGGCAAAGTCTGCCGGGGTTAAAATGCCGCCAATTTCAGCCAGATAGGCGCAGATGTTCTTGGCAATCTCCCCTCTGTAGAAAACGGTTCGACCGTCAGTGGCGATCAATCTTAGAATCTGAGCCAGATCAGGATTCCTGATCGGCGCCCCGACTTTAGGCGTCTGGCCATGGGGTAGAAAGACCTGTTGGCAAGAAGGATACTGGTGCAATAGGTCGCGATCGCGCTGAGTCCAGCGAACTTGGGAAGCCGAAACGGGATATCCCTGTTCCGCCAGATCAATTGCCGGCTGTAAAATTTCAGCCCAGGAGAGCCGCCCAAACTTTTCATGCGCTTCCGCCCAAGCATCCACTGCTCCAGGGACTGTAATGGCGGCTAAAGGCCCCCGTTGAGGAATTGTAGTCAAGTTGCGACGGTGGTAAAAATCGCGGCTTGCGGCTTGTGCCGATCGACCTGAGCCATTGAGGCCGTAAATCTGATGGCTTTGAGCATGATAGATCAGCCAGAAGGAATCTCCGCCGATCCCAGTCATATGGGGATAGACCACCGAGAGGGCGGCGTTGGCGGCGATCGCGGCGTCAATGGCGTTACCCCCTTGCCGCAGTATGCTCAAACCTGCTTCTGAGGCCAGAGTATGAGGGCAAACTACCATCCCTCGCTGTCCTCTGGCGATCGGTCGAGTGGGATAGATCAAGCTAGCCGAGGCGATACCCAAACCCTCGCACGGTTTTTAAGTATTCAGGATTGCTGGGATCATTCTCTAGCTTTTCTCGAATCCAGCGGATATGCACATCCACCGTTTTGTTATCCCCCATAAAATCATGACCCCAAACCTGATCAATAATTTGATCGCGGGACCACACCCGTCGAGGCTGACTCATAAAAAGTTCTAAGATGCGAAATTCCTTGGGTGAAAAGCTGATCTCTTTCTTTCCGAGAAAGACCCGACACTCCTTGGGATGCAAGGTGATATCTTTGAATTTCAATACTGGATTAGCGTCTGGTTGGGAACTGCCTCGATGACGACGTAACAGCGCCCGACATCGAGCGATCAATTCTCGCATCCCAAAAGGCTTAGTGAGGTAATCATCCGCTCCCACCTCTAACCCCACAACCCGATCGATTTCCGTCCCCTTAGCACTGACAATTAAAATGGGCGTATCAATCCCCTGATAGCGCAGTAAACGACATAAATCCAAACCGTTCATACCGGGCAACATCAGGTCTAAGATGACTAAGTCGATATCTGGATTTTGATTCTGAGGATTACCCACAGGCCCCACAAACATTTCTAAAGCAGTCAGTCCGTCCTCCGCTAGTAAAATTTCAAACCCCTCTTCTGCCAGGGACAGAGAAATGGTTTCTCGAATTAACTCTTCATCTTCGACAATTAATACTCGTCCCAGCTTTACTCTTAGATTCGACTGAAGTTGAGTTAATTCTAGAGATGACATAACAGCTCCTTAGAGCTACAGGCTCAATGGTTATAGGCAAATTTTAACAGGCCGAGGGGGAGGGTAGAGTCCATAAAGAGCATAAAAAGGAACTAGTAGCGGAAAAAAGTCACAAATTTCGCTTTAATTTGGGATGTCATTGGTCATTGGTATCAGTGACTAATGACTCAATGATCAATAAACAACCCAAGAATTCCGCCTAAGTTAATTACCCCAAATAGGTTAAGAGTGAATTAAGAGACTCATTCGCTGATCACAAAATTGACCAGCTTTTTGGGAACGACAATGACCTTCTTAATGGTCTTGCCACTGAGATACCGTTGGCCGACTTCGGATGCTTTGGCGTATTGCTCCAGCGCCGCTTTGTCAGCGTCCGCCGGCGCCTGAATGGCGCCTCGGGTCTTACCCATAATTTGAATCACCAAGGTAATTTCATCCACCGCCAGGGCGGCTGGATCAAGCTTGGGCCAAGGCTGCTGATGCACTGACTCTGAATCTCCCAGACGACGCCAAAGCTCCTCAGCAATGTGGGGTGCAAACGGCGCCAGTAGCAACACCAGGGTCTGTACGCCTTCGGCGTAAACCGGAGAGTCTTTGCAGTCAGCGGCGTCGTTAAGGGCGTTACTGAGCTTCATCAGTTCCGCAATTGCCGTATTGAACTGATAATCTCCCTCAATGTCCGCTGAAATTTCCTTAATCGCCGTATGCACCGCTCGCCGCAGATCTTTCTCTGGCTTCGGCAGCGGAGCGCCTGGCTGCTCTGCGTCAACCCCTCTCTCCTGCGCCAGGAACCCCATCACCAAACGCCACACTCGATTGAGGAAACGGAACTGTCCTTCAACATCAGCCTCATCCCATTCGAGGTCCTTCTCGGGGGGCGCTTTGAACAGGATAAACATGCGAGCGGTATCGGCGCCGTACTTAGCCAACACCGCTTCAGGGTTAACCCCATTCCCTTTCGACTTTGACATCGTAGCGTAGAGCGCCTGCAAGGGTTCGCCCGTTTCTGGATCGCAGGGGTTAGTCGGATCAACCTGGTTTGAAGGAACCCATTTGTCCTTCCCTGCCTTATGGGGATTCATATAGGTCAAACCCTGCACCATCCCCTGAGTTAAGAGTCGCTGGAAGGGTTCATCAAAATTGAGCAGGCCGCGATCGCGCAAAACCTTCGTGAAGAACCGAGAGTAAAGCAGATGCAAAATGGCGTGCTCAATCCCGCCAATATACTGATCCACCGGCATCCAGTCATTCACCCTGGCGGGGTCAAACGCCTGATTGCTGTTGTTCGCATCGGTAAAGCGCAGGAAATACCAGGAAGAATCAATAAAGGTGTCCATTGTGTCTGTCTCCCGCTTGGCGGGGGCGCCGCAATCAGGGCAGGGGACATTCAACCAGGTCTCCAATTTAGCCAAGGGAGAAGGCCCTCGCCCAGAGAACTCCACCTGCTCCGGCAGCAGCACGGGCAAATCTTCGACCGGAACGGGTAAGATTCCACAGCCAGGACAGTGAATCACTGGAATCGGCGCCCCCCAGTAGCGCTGACGAGAAATCAACCAATCCCGTAGGCGATAGTTCACCTGTCCCTGACCGATGCCTTCCGCTTCCAAATATTCAATTACTTTTTGCTTGGCTTCAGGAACCTTCAGTCCATCTAATGGACCCGAGTGGTAGAGTACACCCGCCGTATTGTCGCTATAAGCAGCCGTCAAGGGTTGAGCCGCATCAGCGGACTGCTCAGGCGCAAACACCACCTGAACAATATCCAACCCATAGGTCTGAGCAAACTCGAAGTCCCGCTGGTCGTGGGCGGGCACCGCCATAATCGCCCCTGTGCCGTAATCCATCAGGACATAGTCGGCAATCCAAATGGGGATCGCTTGGCGATTAACTGGATTATGCGCATAGCTGCCAGTAAAGACGCCGGTTTTAGCCCGGTCCTCAGCTGTCCGTTCCAGCTCACTTTTAGCGGCGGCGGCAGTTTGGTAAGCCTGCACCGTGTCTGCTTGGGCTGGCGTGGTTAGCTTCAGAACCAGCGGATGTTCCGGCGACAACACCATAAACGTAGCCCCCCACAGCGTATCGGGGCGGGTGGTAAAGATCGGAATGGGCTCCCCGGCGGCGGTTTGGAAATTGACCCGCGCTCCAGTCGATTTGCCAATCCAGTTAGCCTGCATTAGCTTCACTCGCTCAGGCCAACCCGGCAGCTTATCTAAGTCATTCAATAACTGTTCGGCATAGTCGGTAATCTTGAGAAACCACTGCTTCAGCAGTTTGCGCTCCACCTTCGCCCCAGAACGCCAAGAGCGGCCGTCATTGTCCACCTGCTCATTCGCCAATACCGTTTGGTCAATCGGATCCCAGTTAACCGCCGCCTCTTGCTGGTAAGCCAATCCGGCCTTTAAAAACTCCAGAAAAATCCACTGGGTCCAACGGTAGTAGTCAGGCGAACAGGTGGCGACTTCTCGACTCCAGTCGTAGGAGAACCCCAATCGCTTAAGTTGGGACTGCATTTGGTCAATGTTCTGGTAAGTCCATTTGGCCGGCGGAACCCCCCGGTCAATCGCGGCATTTTCCGCTGGCAGGCCGAAGGCGTCCCACCCCATTGGATGCAGAACTCGGAACCCCTGCATCCGACGCACCCGGGCAATCACATCCGTAATCGTATAGTTTCGCACATGGCCCATGTGCAAATTGCCTGACGGATAGGGAAACATCGACAGGGCATAGAATTTAGGTTTGTCAGTCCTATCCACGGTCTGATCTAAACCGTGATCCGCCCATACCTGTTGCCACTTTTCCTCGATCGCGGCGGCGTCATATTGGGACTCCATGCCCAGTACTCCTACTTATGGTGCAAATTATGGTGCAAACTATTTACATAATTCTAGAGGGTGATTCGGAGATCAGGAGCCAGTTATCCAGTCATCACTATTAAAAGTATTTGTCTACGGCTCCCTGAAGCCGGGTGAGCTGTATTTCCAGGAATACTGCGCTCCCCATGTGGCGAGGGTGATGCCGGCGATCGCTCAGGGCTGTCTGTATGATCTACCCTTGGGTTATCCCGCCATGACCCCAGGGGAGGGATGGGTGTCAGGATTTCTTCTCCATTTCTCAAACGCCAACGTCCTACAGTCACTGGATGAACTGGAAGGATACCAACTGGAGCGGCCGCCTACCGAAAATGAGTATCAGCGGCGAGAACTGTTAATTTTTACCCCCAAGCGCCAACCCCTCGGGTTGGCTTGGGGGTATCTGATGGACCCCAGTTTAGTTCATCGTCTCAAGGGAACCTTACTGCCTAGCGGTCAATGGTCTGGGAGACCCACTTAGGATCCAGGATTGAATCGCCTTACCCAGGCTATTGGAACGATCTCGCAGTTAGGAGTCGGTAGTCAGTCTCCATCTGGGATAAGGAATTGATCGGAAGGAAAATGTAGATAAACTAGGCTACTCTCCCGGTTAATATGTGGTTAATACTGATGTGGATGTTACCGGGACTCACAAGCCCAGTGTTCTAACAGACGACTGGGACTCATCGACTGATACGCCTATTTGAGGCTGAAGGCGCCGCCGGGATGGATTTTGAGAACGACATCTTTATCAGCTACGCCCATCTGGACAATAAGCCCCTTCCTTCGATCGATCGCATGGAGGGTTGGGTGTCCAATTTTCGCATCTGTTTGGATACTTTATTGGGAGAGTATCTGGGTAGAAAGCCAAAAATATGGTGCGATCGTAGGCTGGAAAGTAACACGATTTTTCCCGAAGAAATTATTGAGAATCTGCTGAAAGCCGCCGTTTTAGTTTCTGTCCTTTCGCCGCGTTATGTGCAGTCTGAGTGGTGTATCAAGGAGCTTAAGCGATTCAATCAAGCCATCAAACAGGCGGGTTTGGATCGCATCGCCAATAAATCTCGCATCTTCAAAGTCGAGAAATGGCCGGTTGATTGGGAAGCGTATCCCTCAGAGTTTGCAGATTTGAAAGAGCAACTAGGCTGTCAGTTTTTTGAGCAAGATGACTCAACTGGAAAGGTCCAGGAGTTCCGCATAGAGTTCGGAAAAAAGGCCGAACAGCGGTTTTGGCTCAGAGTGTCTGATCTGGCTCAGGAAATCACGAAGCTGCTGAAGGAAATACAGAACTATTCAGCCCGTTTCCCTAATTCAGGATCGGTTAACTCCACTGCATCCGAAAAAACGATTTATTTAGCCCTCACGACTTCAGATCTACAGGAAATACGGGAGACTATCCGACGAGAGTTCGAAGAACGAGGGTATCGAGTTCTGCCGCATCAATTGCTGCCCTTGAATGCGCCTGACCTCTGCGACCTCGTTCGGGAGCAGTTGCAGCAGAGTCAGCTGTCAATCCATTTGATCGGTCAAAATTACGGATTTGTGCCAGAGGGTACTGATCAGTCCGTCATCGCCTTGCAGAACCAACTGGCGACAGCGCATCACCCAGACACTCCGTTCTCCCGATTGATTTGGCTGCCGCCGGGGTTAACCGATTTAGACGATCCTCGCCAGCAAACATTGGTAA
>JAKSDM010000579.1 GCA_022360135.1 Pseudanabaenales cyanobacterium
GAGGGGGAATTTCGCCGTTGGCAAGAGCAGTTGAGAGTGGCCCTGCGGCAATGGGAGAGTGGCGGCGCCGCCACCGATAATTTGTTGCGGGGAAAACCACTAATAGAGGCCGAAGATTGGCGGCGAAAACGCCTAGAGGAACTGAGCGATCCAGAACAAGCGTTCATTCAGTTGAGTTTGGCGCAGCGCGATCGTCAGATCAAGCAGGAAAAACGCAGGGTAGTGGTTTTAAGGTCGCTGCTCGGTTTGGTGAGCAGTGCATTGGTGGTGGCTGTTGGCGTTGGCTTGATAGCAGTTAGGCAGTCCTGGGAAGCTGAACGACAGACCGCCATCAAAAAAGCCCTATTAGTCAGGAGCTTTCTTCCCACTAAACCTCTAGAGGGTCTGATTCAAGCCATTGAGGCGACAGGGGCGAGCCAATCATTGTTCTCTGGGGTTTCTGAAGAGGTTGAGTTTAGTTTGCTTGAGGCCATACAAGTTGCCCGAGAAGGCGTGATAGAACGCAATATTTTGAGAGGGCATGAGAGTCTTGTCGCTTCAGTGGCCTTCAGTCCAGATGGCCAGTATATTGCTAGTGGCAGTTATGACAATACGGTGCGGTTATGGGACAGAGCGGGCGACCCCATTGGTCAACCCTTCCGAGGGCATGAGGAGCCTGTCAATTCCGTGGCCTTCAGCCCGGATGGCAAGTATATCGCCAGTGCTAGTTTAGACCAGACCGTGCGGTTGTGGGATCTAAAAGGCGAGTCCATCGGTCAGCCCTTCCGGGGGCATGAGAATGTGGTTTACTCCGTGTCTTTTAGCCCTGATGGTCAAACCATTGCCAGTGGAGGTTTTGACAACAACGTGCGATTGTGGGATCGAACGGGTGAGCCCATTGGTCAGCCTTTCCGGGGGCATGAGGATGTGGTCTTATCAGTCGCCTTCAGCCCTGACGGTCAAACCATCGCCAGTAGCAGTGACGACAACACGGTGCGGTTGTGGACTTTAGCAGGTGAGCCCATCGGCCAACCCTTCCGGGGACATCAGAATTGGGTCAACTCCGTGGCCTTCAGCCCTGACGGTCAAACCATCGCCAGTGGCAGCTTTGATCACACGGTGCGGTTGTGGACTCTAGCGGGTGAGCCCATCGGTCGGCCTTTTCGGGGGCATGAGGATGTGGTCTACTCCGTGGCCTTCAGTCCTGATGGGCAAACCATTGTCAGTGGCAGCTTTGACAACACAGTGCGATTGTGGACTCTAGCGGGTGAGCCCATCGGCCAACCCTTTCGGGGACATAAAGGCATTGTTAATTCAGTCGTCTTCAGTCCAAATGGGCAGACTATTGTCAGTAGCGGCGGCGACAAGACGATACGGTTGTGGGATAGACAGGTCAAGTCTGATGAGCAATTCTTCTGGGGGCACGAGGGGCCTGTCGCCTCAGTCGCCTTCAGCCCAGATGGCCAGACCATTGTGAGCGGCAGTGAAGATCAGACTGTGCGGTTGTGGAACCGACAAGGCGAGCCTATTGGTCAGCCCTTCCGGGGGCATGAGGATGGGGTCGCTTCCGTCGCCTTCAGCCCAGATGGACAGACTATTGTCAGTGGCGGTAGAGACCAGACTGTGCGGTTGTGGAACCGACAAGGCGAGTCTATTGGTCAGCCCTTCCGGGGGCATTGGACTGCTGTATTATTTGTGGCCTTCAGTCCGGATGGCCAGACCATCGTCAGTTGTGCGGGTGACAACACGGTGCGCTTGTGGAATCGACAAGGCGAGCCTATTGGTAAACCCTTCCAACATATGGATGTGGTCAACTCCGTGGCCTTCAGTCCGGATGGCCAGATCATCGCCAGCGGCGGTTATGAGGCCACAGTGCAGCTGTGGGACCGACAAGGCGAGCCTATTGGCGAACCCTTTCGAGGACACGAGGTTTTTGTCAACTCCGTGGCCTTCAACCCAGATGGCCAGACCATTGTGAGTGGCAGCGACGATACTACAGTGCGGCTGTGGAACCGACAAGGCGAACCCATTGGCCAACCCTTCCGGGGACATGATGGTTTTGTCAACTCCGTGGCCTTCAGCCCGGATGGCCAGACCATTATCAGTGGTAGTGGCGGTAGTGATGATAACACAGTGCGGCTGTGGAACCGACAAGGGGAGCCCATTGGCCAACCCTTCCGGGGGCACGGGGGACCTGTCAACTCCGTGGCCTTCAGCCCAGATGGGCAGTTTATCGTCAGCGGCAGTGATGACAAGACAGTGCGGTTATGGGATAGAGAGGGTAATTGGCAAACTTGGCTTCAGGCGGCGTGTAACAGATTATCCGGCCATTCAGTCTTGACGAATCCTCAGACCGAGGAAGCGAAAGGAGCCTACGAAACTTGTCAAAATTATGTCTGGAGGTAAGCAGAGTAGCAACTGACTCTGTTTTACTGCATCTCCACCGTGCGTTGTAAGTATTATTTTGATGATATTGCATTGACTACACCCCCCACCCCACCTTGCCGAGAAGTGTTCAATTCAAGTGAGAATTGCTATAAGTAATCAATTTCGACAATTTCGACTGGGGATAGTATCCACTGTATGACGAAAACGATCCATCTGGCTATCCACTTGGCCGTAGTGAGCAACGGGCCTAACAGTCACAATGGAAGAAGAATATAGGATTCTGTTATAGGAACTTATAGAGGACATGCAATCTCGGTTGAAGGGACCGGATTATGCGATAACATCAAGCCCTAATAGCACTGGACCACCCTGCTTCAGTCAGGTTTCTGAGAACCCCTAACCAGGTTCCTAAGTCACCCTGTATTTTGTTGGCGGCAAGGACAACGGAGCGCTAAGCTCAGTATCCCAACATGAGCATTATTGATGTAGAGATCCTTGAGGCGCCTCGTTAGTTCTGAATCATAGAGAAAATAACTATCAAGACGTCCTCAGGGATTTTGAGTATGACTAAGAAAACGTTGTATTCCCAACCATTCGAAACGACCTGGGCGATCGCAAAATGCTTGCTGATTGGCTTGACGTTGACCTTTGCGAGCATCATTAGTTAC
>JAKSDM010001566.1 GCA_022360135.1 Pseudanabaenales cyanobacterium
AAAGATTTTTGTTGTGGCGTTTCCGCCGTCACATCGACTGCCACCTGTTTAACCCCAGGCAATGTGCGAACTGCCTTCTCGCAATCTTCTACAATAAATTCCCTGAGGGGACAAGCGGGCGTTGTCAGCACCAACGTAAAACTTACCTGCCCCTCCTCAATCTGAACATTGCGGATCATGTTCAGTTCCACCAGACTTTTACGCAGCTCAGGGTCCTGGACCGGACGGAGCACTTCCAAAACAGAATTAGCATCAAGGGTTAGCGTCATGATCAATTTCGACCCGGCTTCAACCAGTCAGAGTAATCTCAATAGTGATATCTACTGGATAATCTTACCGTCAGGGGACGCCAACTGCGGTATGGCTACGCGCCAATCACACGCCAGTTAACTACGAATGAAGCTAGCCCAACGACCGTCAGGACAATTCCCAAAAGATCTTGATAGGGGTGAGGCCGACTTCTTCGCTGGCCGGGCAAAGCCTGAGTTGCTGCCTGCTCTGCTGCTTTTGCAAGGGCTGAGGCGACCCGAGCAGCATAGGGACGCAGCAAAGACCAGGCTAAGGGAGACAACCACCCCCGCAAGGTCACTGAATAAGAGATGTAAGTGCCGCACACAGTGGATTCAATTTGGTAGGTTACCCGTTCTTCCAAACCTGGGACGGGAAAGATCCTGAAACTGAGCAATTCCCTAGGAGATACCCGTTCGACAAAGATGCGAATGGGGATAGGAAATAAACGGGTAACCGCCTGGTAAATCAGGCCAGGTTTAGCGATCAGCCCCTTAGGAGCGTTAGTGCTTGATAGCAGTGGATGCCAGGATACATCGGCTAGATTGACTATTTTTTGCCATAAGATATCAACAGAAGCTGAACTAACAGTCTGATAGGTTCTAACCAGAGTATGCTGAACTCTAGCAGGGGTGTGACGTCCTTTTAGAGAGAACCATTGATGAGTGAGCTTGAACCAAAAACCTAGCATATAAACCCTCCTCATTCTGTGAGGATGCAATTGATGAACCCACCCAAATCTTCACAATTATCAATGGTGCTTGATAAACCAATCCAAACTGAATGATGTCAGCTCCATTGGATACGGCAGAGCAAAAAATTAATATTTCTCAATACATAGAAGCCTTTTTAAGGGTTCTATGAAGTCCCCATTCAAGATAAGTTTTAAAAGCATCTGCGCCTAGAAGGACTAAGCGTGACTTCCCCGAATACCGCCTGACTATCATTGGATGGGTTTCGAGCCTGTAGGGACTGCTTGAGAGGACGGTAGAGTTGTCAAGATGTTTTGTCAATGTTCAGTTGAGCGGCGCAATTCGCTGCCCATATCACAAAAACAAATGTTTTGTTTAATCTCCTTAGCCAAGTTTTGACTGGCGTTTGACATCAGCTCCTTAAGCTCAGTTTAATCAGTTTAATGTGAATGATCTAAGGTGTACATCCACGATTTCAAACCAATGTTGTTCGGAGTAATTTTATTGACCGAAATGAGCCGGAATTTCTTCGGTCAGTTGCTCTAACCTGTTGGTAATTTTTTGTTAAAGATATTTAGGTGTTCTGAGACTATGACCCGTTTTTCATCAACCAAAATTTCTGAGTCTAGCCAATCGAACTTCAATCCGCCGGAAGATTCCCGTGAACGTGTCAGTCGAGCTTTTCGCCAGCTTCAGGATCAGATTTGCCATCAGCTTAAGCAATTAGATGGGGTTGGAGCCTTTTGGGAAGATAGTTGGAAAAGACCTGACGGCGGGGGCGGTCGGTCACGGGTGATGAAGGAGGGGGCTGTCTTTGAACAAGGTGGGGTTAACTTCTCTGAAGTGTGGGGCAAGAATTTGCCGCCCTCAATTCTGGTTAAGCGTCCTGAGGCTGCTGGACATGGTTTTTATGCGACGGGCACCTCAATGGTGCTCCACCCTCGCAACCCCTATATACCTACAGTACACTTGAATTATCGCTATTTTGAAGCAGGTCCTGTCTGGTGGTTTGGAGGCGGCATTGACCTTACCCCCTATTACCCATTTGAAGCGGATATGGTTCATTTCCATCAGACATTGAAGGAAGCGTGCGATCGCCACCGCCCGGAGTATTACCCCAACTTTAAACTCTGGTGTGATGAATATTTCTACCTGAAGCATCGTCAGGAGCCCAGAGGAGTGGGGGGAATCTTCTTTGACTACCAAGATGGTCGAGGCTGCTTATACCATGGTCCCAACCAAGAGGGGGCGGCGGCGAAACACAGTCGCCAAATGGGGGAATTACCTGTTCGCGATTGGGAGCATTTGTTCGCCTTTGTACAAGAGTGTGGAAATGCCTTTTTGCCTGCCTATACCCCCATTGTGGAAAAGCGACGGGCAATAGAATATGGAGAACATCAACGCAATTTCCAACTCTATCGTCGAGGCCGTTATGTAGAATTTAATCTGATCTACGACCGAGGCACGATCTTTGGTCTGCAAACCAATGGCCGCACTGAGTCAATTTTGATGTCCCTTCCCCCCTTAGTACGTTGGGAGTATAACTATCATCCTCAACCAGGAACCCCTGAATCACAGTTGTATGAGATATTTCTAAAACCACAAGATTGGGTCAATTGGAGCGTTAATGGCGAAAAGGGGCTGGTAGGAAAATAACCTGCCAACCAGGGGCGCAAGACCTTGCGCCCTTGACGCAGACATGCTTGAAAAAATGCACCTTGATTTAACTGCGAATCTTCCAGGACTGAGACATAGGTGTTAAGAGGGTTTTGTCGGTCAACTAGCCTGCGTCCTCACCTTCTCCAATTTCCTCCATTCCCCTGATAGACGCTCTATTATCCAGAATTAAACTGTCTGAGCTTTTGCGCCTGATCAACTGTGGAAGGCGGCTTAGGTTCGTTGAGGTTGTTCGCAGCATTCTGGGAACCCTAAGGTTACACTAGGGGCATCCAGACTTGAGTTAAGTCTCAAGATTAAGCCTACATGTCTGCTTCATATAAGATACTCCTTGAGGCAGAGAATTTGGTGCAGAGGCTCCACCCAAAATGGAGGTGCGTCCCACCTGATTCCTCTCAATGTCATGTATTTTGAGGAATTTAACTCATAGAGGAAGGTAGGAAATTGATAATATGGAGCAAAATACCTATAAAACTGAAGACGGGAGAACCGTTATTATCTTGACCCCCACTGGCCGATTGGACATCACTACAGCCTGGCAATTTCGCTTGAAGCTACAGGAGTGTATTTCCAGAATCAGCCCTCATGTCATTGTTAACTTAAGCCAAGTCAATTTCATCGATAGTTCAGGGCTAACTTCTCTGGTGGCGGGTATGCGCGATGCAGACAAAGTCAAGGGAAGCTTCCGCATTTGCACGGTTCATCCAGAGGCTAAATTGGTGTTTGAAGTGACAATGATGGACTCTGTGTTTGAAATCTTCGAAACTGAAGAAGAAGCTTTGTCGGGTGTCCCTCGAGGTGTTATCAGTTAACTTTCTAGATTTAAATAGGGTTGGCCTACTTGAATTAAAAGTGTAAGCAGCTTCGAGAACTTAACCTCTGACTCCCTTACCTTGGCAAACCGCATACTAAGGGCGAAAATGGGATCAAATTACCACTAGTGTTTTACTGTGAATTACGTCCGCACTGTTTCAGATACAAAGCGAGCCTTCTATACTCATCACACCCGCCCAATTAATTCTGTCTATCGTCGTGTCGTTGAAGAGTTGATGGTAGAGATGCATCTGCTCTCTGTCAATGTGGACTTTACCTACGAACCTATCTACGCATTGGGTGTCGTGACGACCTTTGATCGGTTTATGCAGGGTTATCAGCCTGAGCAAGATAAGACCTCTATTTTTAATGCGCTTTGCCAAGCAATAGAAAGCGATTCGCAAAAGTATCGGCAAGATGTTGAGCAGCTTAAGGCTTCGGTTTCCAGCCTCAGTGTTGAAGACTTTAAAACCTATCTGCAGGGGTTTGATCAACCAGGTGAGGACAGTTTAAAGAAAGAGTTTCAAGCGATTGAAAGCAACCCAAATTTCAAATATAGTCGCTTATTCGCCATTGGACTGTATAGCCTGGTAGAAATCATTAATTCTGAGCTGGTTAGAGATAAGGATAAGCTTGAAACGCTTCTAAAACAGACATGTGACGCCTTAAAGCTCTCTGCCGATAAGCTACAAAAAGATCTTGATCTTTATCTCAGCAATTTAGACAAGATGAACCAGGCTCAGGAGGTTATGAAAGATATCTTGGAGGCTGAACGCAAAAAGCGAGAGCAGCGAGCAGCCCAAGCTAATGAGGAGGCTGAAACAGCCTCCTCCAGTGAACCTCAGGACACCTCGTCTGAATCAGCAAAGGAGTCTAGTTAGGGCTCCAGCTTAGGAACTGCAAGAAATCAACATACCTACTGAGGGCGCATGGTCCTGCGCTCTCAGTAGGGTTTCGTCGGGTAAATTCTTTCTCAGGAATCGCCTAATCGCCTAAGTTGGAGGATCCCATTAGCGCTGACTGACAAACTGACTCAAGGTTCTCTGAACGGAGCTGTCCAAAAGGTTGTATCAGCGCTTGGCGATGGGGAAAACTCGGGGCGTTCAAGCTCAACCTTCTTTGAACGGGCAGGTAAGTTAAACATCCCTCGCATGACATCATCTATCTGTTCGTAGGGAGTTTGCCCGGTTTCATTGAAAACCATTTCCCCCGCCTGATCAATCAGAACGACTTGGGGTACGGCTCCAGTGTAGTAGTAGGGAGCCTCCGTGGCGGGATAACTCTGGTCAGGCGCAATGGTATCCACATTGACGGGAATAAAGTCAACCTCTCGGCCATAAAAAGCCTGAAGATTGGAAATCACAATCGCGTATTCCTTGCAATCCCGACTGTCATCCAGATAGAACGTCAATAGAGCGGGGGTATGGCGTTGCAAAGATGTGGC
>JAKSDM010001027.1 GCA_022360135.1 Pseudanabaenales cyanobacterium
AATAGCGAGGATACTCTTGGAGAGGTGGCAGAGTGGTCGAATGCGGCGGACTCGAAATCCGTTATGGGGTAACTCATCGAGGGTTCGAATCCCTCCCTCTCCGTAGCTTTCAGCCGATTTAGGCCAGCTCAATATATGAAGTCCAGCAGTTAGGTTTGGCGATCGATATTGGCGGATGGTTGCTGGCAGGATTGGCGCAGCAATCAAGGGCGCCTTTTAATCTGGCGGCCCCGTTGGAGGGGTATAGCCGGGTTAATGAGTATCTCAGCTGGGTTGATGGGTACTTTAGTGATGTTGTGATCTCCGGCAAGGATAGGAAATGACGTCCGCCAGTCTAAAAAAGCTGGTTTTTAGAAAAGAACTCTCGCTAATCAAAGCTTTGGTTAACGCTATTAACCCTTCCATTAGTATTCAAAATGAAGAGGGCGAGTTCTTGGTGGGTAGTGGGGGCAGCCATTTAAGCAATCAATTTCCCGTTGAGCTTGAGGGAGATGTTATTGGTTGGGTCCAGGGTGATGAAAAAGCAGCAATTGTGGCGTCACTGCTCTCCCGCTTAGCTAGCCGAGAATGGGAGAAACGGACATTAGCCCAAGAACTCCTGAGCAAATACAAGGAGATCACCCTGCTGTTCAAAATCTCTGAAAAGATTATTGATAGTCTGGATGTCAAAGAAGTGGCTAACCTGGTGTTGGATGAAGCCAGAAGGCTACTCAAATCAAATAGTGGCGTTCTCATGCTGCTTCACGACGGCGCCAATATGCTGGAGAATATCGCCAGCTTTGGAAGTGAGTACGATGGCGGCTCAACTATTCGGCTAGGAGAGGGCATTCTTGGCAGGATTGTGCTTACGGGCAGAGGAGAAATCGTCAATAATGTGTTCTCTAATCCAAGGCGTCGATTGGAACAGTCTCGGACGGGGTCATTAATTTGTGTACCCCTGAGGAATAAAGACAAGGTGATTGGCGCGATCGCCCTCAAACGCTTGAGATCCTCTACCCCCTATTCCTCAGAAGACCTTAAACTACTGACCACATTAGCCTTCCAAGCGGCTGGCGTGATCAACGCCTTAGTTCACGAAAAGAAGCTGAAAGAAAGTCGCCAGAATGATCTTCTTTTCCGATTGTCGAGCCAGATCCGCGTCTCCTTAAACCCAAATGACATTATCGCCAATGCGGTTAACGAGATCCGCCATCTCCTGCATCTGGATCGCTGCTTCTTCCTCTGGCAACCCGCCTATAAGCGAACACGAGCCTCGGATCAGTCCATTACCGAAGACTTCCTTTACCTAACCCCAACTGCCCAATGCAATCTGGCCGGACTGGAGGTGGTCAATGAAGCGAGGAATCCAGCCTTACCCGCGCTCACAGGCCGCTACACCGATCAAGAAATAGGCAGTCTAACTCAGCATCTGCTCAATCGGGAGATCGTCCAGATCGATGATGTTAGAGGTTTGAGCGATCCGACCACACGGCAATTCTTGCTTTCTAAGGGGTTTGTGTCCTTCTTAGCGATTCCGATTCAGACTCGTTCTGGTGAGTTGGGGGTGATCAGTTGCAGCACCAGTCGAGAGCCCCGAGTCTGGAGCAAGGAAGAGATGGAGTTGTTGCAAGCGGTGACAAATCAACTGGCGATCGCCCTTGACCAAGCCGAACTTTACAATCAAAGTCGTCGCGCCGCCCAAACCGCCCAAGAAAAAGCTCAAGCGCTGGAGGCGGCGCTGCAAGAATTGCAACAAACCCAGCTGCAGTTGATTCAAAGTGAAAAAATGTCGAGCATCGGTCAGATGGTGGCAGGCGTCGCCCATGAAATCAATAACCCGATCAACTTCATCTGCGGCAATTTAAAATATGTAGAAGAATATGCTCAGGAGCTGCTAAGCCTGATTCGCTGTTATCAGCAAGAATATCCTATCCCTAACCGCAAAGTTCAGCAGGAAATGGAGGACATCGACCTAGATTTTCTGCTTGAAGACTTACCTAAAATTCTCACCAGTATGGCGGTTGGCACTGACCGCATTCGAGAGATTGTCCTCTCGATGAGGAATTTTTCCCGGCTGGATCAAGCCGAGCTGAAGGCTGTTGACATCCACGAGGGAATTGATAATACGCTGCTGATATTGCAACACCGACTGAAAGCCACTGGCAGAGTGCATCCGATCCAGGTGAGCAAAGAATATGGCGATTTGCCGCTAGTGGAGTGTTATGCAGGGCAGCTGAACCAGGTGTTTATGAATATCCTGGCCAATGCGATCGAGGCGCTAGAAGAGGTAATGGGAACTAAAGACTGGAAACTAGGGATTGGAGCCTGGAAACTAAGTACTGACCAGAATTCCGCCCAATGCCCAGTACCCAATCCTCAATCCCCAATCCCTAAGATCCAAATTCAAACAGAATTACTTGAGAATCATTGGGTCGCTATCCGCATTTCCGACAACGGCCCTGGCATCCCTGAGAAAATTCTCGCTAAGCTGTTCGATCCCTTCTTTACCACCAAGCCTGTGGGCCAGGGCACAGGATTGGGGCTATCGATTAGTTACCAGATTGTGGTGGAGCGGCATGGGGGAAAGATGCAGTGCCATTCCGCCCCCGGCCATGGAACGGAATTTGTGATTGAGATTCCGGTTCAACCCCACCAGTCAATATAGATAATTCTAAAGAACATGAGTACAAACCATTCACTCGCAACTCAAACCAACCTATCCAAGCCTGTCACAGGGGGACTGGGAAGGTGGCTGCGTCGCCTCAAGATTTCTCATAAGCTGAGTCTGGGTTACGCCATTGCGCTGGGGGTCGCTGTAACCGGGACAGCGACTGGCGTTTTACTGGGTGAACGCTACCAGTCTCAGTATCGGGATGTGATAGAAGATGTCTTAGCAGAAACTCAATTTCTTTATCAACTGCAAACGGGCCTAATCTCGATCCAGAGTCGGCAGCAACAACTGGCCAGTTTTTTGCAAAGCCCAACTCAGTTTAAGGCCGAGATTTTCGAGTTAAGGCGAAGTACGGCTGAGTTTCAACAGATATGGTCTGAATTTGAATCGTCTTACGATGAGTCAAAAATCGAGGAGACATCGGAGGAGCTTGAAGCCTTTGAAGATTTGCTAGAGGCTTATCCGAGCACAGTCGGCGCCTATCTTCAACAGGTGGAAACACTGCTGCAGCAAATTGATTCGGCCAATCAGACAACTGGGCGAGGTAATTCGGCTCAAGCCTTGTTGGCGGATTTCAACCGTCCGCAAAACCTTAGGCTGCATAGCTTCATGGAAGATATAGAGAGGCTAATTGAGACGATTGACGAAGAGTTAGGCGAGGCTCAAGACGCTTTAACGACTGCTTCCAGGCTGCGTCTCCAAATCATAGTCGTCAGCATGGCGCTGTCAGTGGCGATCGCCGCTCTATTAGCGCTCTTCAGTGGACGAGTCACGACCCGTCCGATTGAGGCCGTGACGACCGTCGCCCAGCGAGTCACTCAAGAGTCTGATTTTACGCTC
>JAKSDM010000180.1 GCA_022360135.1 Pseudanabaenales cyanobacterium
CTCTGGGGGCCTTGGTTCGTCTGACTGAAGCAGGATTAATGCAACTGCCCACACAGCCCAGTGAATTGCCAACCGTCTGGCTGGAAGACTCCCAAATATATCAAATACATCAAACTGAATCGGAGGTGAGTCGATGAGCAATTCTCCAGCTCTCGATTTGAGCGCTATCCGTAATGGCCAAATCAAAACGCTAATTCAAACCGATTTAGCCGGAGTAGATTTATCTGGCGCTCAATTGGCGGCGGCGGATTTATCTAAGGCAAACTTAACTGGCGCGGCTTTAACTGGGGCTGATTTGCAGCGAACAACCTTACGCGCCAACTTACGAGGAGCTGACTTAACCGGGGCGAATCTGACTGAAGCTGATTGCCGTAATGCTGACCTGCGAGGCGCTCTGCTATTGGACGCTGAGGTTTCTCAAACTAGTTTTTCTGGGGCTTTTCTGGCCGGCGCTATACTCAATAAGTTGGATTTGAGCGGGGCTGACTTTCGGGGCGCCGACTTGCGGGGAGCCACCTTAGTCGGCGCAATTTTGCATCAGGCAGATTTCAGCAACGCCAACTTATCAGGGGCTGACCTATCCCAAGTCGATTTAGAAGAAGCAAACCTTAACGGAGCGGTGTTGCGAGGGGCTAACTTGAGCCAGGCCAATCTCCTCTGCGCCCAGATCGAACAGGCAGCCTGGGATGGCGCAAACTTTCAAGGGGCGTGCCTTGAAGGCACACCCCTTGAAGGTTTGTAGAACCTTATTCAATAGAGTTTGGGTAAGGGCGATAATTTGCTCTTAGAGACTTTGCATGCAACGTCTCTACTATTGTTGGGGCCGCCAAAAATTGTTAATCCATCAATATTGGAACTTTATTCTTTAATCCCTAGCTATTTGGCTTTGAATCACCGCCCATTTTGGGAATAAACCCAGGACGTTCTGCATCTTCCCATCCGGCTGGACGCTTAGAGTTGTACCAGGCGATCGAGCCAATAGTCACAGCGGCGATGAAACCAATGACACCTATGAGTATCAGAACCATTCCGGCGGGAAAGGAAGAGTCACTGGCTGCAATTTCCATCAATAAGTTCATAGTAGAATACCTCCTCAA
>JAKSDM010001168.1 GCA_022360135.1 Pseudanabaenales cyanobacterium
AGGCAGGGGCAATGACCAATGACCGTTTATCCAGCCAAAACAGGCTGACTTAAGTGGAGAATCGTATTATCATTCGGTTAATCAGAATGTGTTTATGCCATGAGTCCATCCGATAAGCCTCTAAGCATTGGTATGGTCTTGTTTCAAAATCTCACTCAACTTGACCTAACGGGACCGTTTGAGGTGCTATCGACCATGCCAAACACCCATGTGGACCTGGTGAGTCAAACTTTGGACCCGGTGATCAGTAACCGACAGCTTCGAATTTTACCGACCATTGTCTATGAAGACGCCCCTCAATATGACGTGTTATTTGTACCGGGCGGCAGTGGCGTGAATGCTTTGATGGAAGACCCAGAGACATTGGATTTTCTTAGAGAGCAAGCGTCTAATGCCCGCTATATTACGGCAGTGTGTACGGGCTCTCTTGTGCTGGGGGCAGCTGGACTCATACAGGGTTATCATGCGACAACGCATTGGCTCTCGTTAGATTTGTTACCTCTCTTTGGCGCTATCCTGGAAAAAGACCGAGTAGTCGTGGACAGAAACCGGATTACAGGTGGGGGGGTAACCGCAGGGATTGATTTTGCCTTGCGGCTTGTTGCTGAGCTGAGGGGCGAAAACTTAGCGAAAAGTATTCAGCTTGCCCTTGAGTATAATCCTGCCCCACCGTTTAAGCATGGCCATCCCAGTGTCGCCGACCCTCAGATTGTGAACCATGTGCGAGAACAAGCTGCTGAACTTCAAGCTGAACGAAGGCAGATTGCGGAGCGCGTCACAAAAGATTGGGTTTAAGGTGATTTCCAGGCAAGAAACCAATACCGTTCGGTTAAGGATCCCCCTTAATCCCCCTTAAGAAAGGCTACCGTGTACACACAAGTCATCTATCCCTTCCGCTAAGGGCGAGATCCCCCCTAACCCCCCTTTTTCAAGCTATCCATTAATCGCATCTTTCTTAATAATCTTGAAAGTGTCTACGGGCGGTAGTTGTGGACATTTAAGGAAATGTAATTAGGTAGATAGAGCAGAAATATGCAGGGG
>JAKSDM010001139.1 GCA_022360135.1 Pseudanabaenales cyanobacterium
TCCATTGCAGATCCCGTAGGTCGCCTCGATTGTAGGGAGGAAGAATCATGATTGAGGTCAGAATGCACTAACCTCAGCATATCTATCGATTCCGGAAGGTTTTAAAACAGGCCCTAGACTTCTTTTCTCGGACTTGGTAGTCGCTCCAGTCGAACGTATCTGCGACTAGTGCAGCTCCTAACAGCTTAGCCTCAGCCTCAGCCCTTTTGACGCCTTGCTCGGATGCAGGCAACCTTGTTGAGATCTTTTGTTGATACGGCGTTGATCGCGTGCTGTCAGGCTTGGGGGGTAAAGTGGCCTGAAAATAGAGCATATTGCCAACCCGCACTAGCGCAACTTTGGTACAGGCATCTTTTAGTCGTTGATTCGCAGCTGCAACCGTGTACTCTGCCTTCGGCATCGGCTTTTAACATATGATTAAAACTATGATTAATATAAAACAACATTAAACGATCTCAACGCACATGCGAACTGTTGTTTCAGGGAGAAGCGAGTACCTGAAACGCCTGTAATCATTGGTTTTCGTATTACAACAGTAGTATTGAGAGAGAACTTCTTCCGTGGGCTGCAAACAAGCTTTTTGGGGGAGCATCTGCTGAGTTGACGCAAGGAATTGTTGACTTAAAAGATCTTTGGGGAAGCGATGCAGATGTGCTTGTTGAACAACTTAGCGAGAGTTCTTCTTGGCAGAAACGCTTTGCTCTAGTGGAGCGATTTCTTGCAGAAAAATTTGCTAGGTCAAACCAGACCATTCGATTAGAAGTTAAATGGGCTTGGGAACAGCTTGAAAACTACGGTGGGTGCATTCAAATTCGACAACTTGCTAGAGAACTAGGTTGGAGCGATCGGCATTTTTCAACCTGCTTTCGAGAGCAAATTGGGATTACACCAAAAGTTGCTGCCCGTCGGATTCGATTCACTCGTGCTCATCAACTTCTGACTGATTCAGAGAATTACGCGCTGAGTGAAATCGCAACAATGTGTGGTTATAGCGACCAAAGCCACTTTACACGAGAATTTCATCGGTTCGCTGGATGTTCCCCAACAGTTTACCAAGCAGCCCATTTCCCCGATCTTCTTGGTACTCCTGGCGACATCATCAATGAGTAGACGAGGTCAATTTTATTCAAGACAGCATATCCTAATCAGAGCTATCGTAGCGTTCGATCCATTAGAATCAGGAGACGTAAAGTGGCTAACGAAGTGTCTTATCTTGAAATTGGCACGAAAGATGCAGCAATTTCCCGTGTCTTTTTCGAGCAACTTTTTGGGTGGAGCTTTCATCCGATGGGTAGTAATGGTGAAGGGTGGTTTCAGACGCCATCGATTAAAGTCGGATTACATGGCAATGATCCGGAACCCCAGTTTTTTATCTTCTTCGATGTTCCTGATCTAATGGCAGCAGTCGCACGAGTTAAGGAGTTGGGAGGGAAAACAGATGAGCCGGGTTCTGATGAACCTGACTTTGGAAGGTTTTGTGCTTGCTGTGATCCTCAAGGTATTCGCTTTGGGTTACACCAGTTACCCAAAAGTTGACAATCGTTGTGTAATGACACAGAGTAGATTGCCTCACCGCCTAACAATCCCGTTGCACACCGACCGCATCGAGTTGGTTGGTTAAATCCGAAAGGTTACTAGCGGCGGGTGAACGGGGTCGTTAGCTGGCTCCGCACAGAGATACTGCAATGATATAGAAAGTGACTTCCTGAACAGATTCATAAAGCTCTGCCCCCTTGATGTTTAACGTATCGCTTTATAGGCTATAAGCCTAATGTGTCATAACTAAGTGGGCTACCGATTTAAGCCGGGACATTATACCTAGCAAGGATTTGAGATGCTGAGGCCTTCAACCGTCGCCTCGGTAGTGGCAAATCAGGCAGCTGTATCAAAACAGTTTCAAATAAGTTTGGGTGAGGTTGCTTAAAGAGCCGCTCTGCGGCAGTTGAACTATCTGCACGTTGAAGATCAAAATTATGGATCACGGTCATCACATATAAGCGACGAGCTGATAAGCCTCGACA
>JAKSDM010000599.1 GCA_022360135.1 Pseudanabaenales cyanobacterium
GTATCTCATCTTTTCAGAGTTTACTAACTGGTATGGTCTGGAGTGCCTGATTTTTCGTTGATACTGATTTATGCATCGGGATTGGTAAATCCCTGAAAATCCCTCTATGATAGGCTTTCAAGATTTTGGAGAAGTCTAATAAGCAACGGCTTGAGCCAAGGGAAGACGTTCCGCTTGAGCCTTGGTGACTTAAATCCGCCAACCCGCTAGTTGGATGGCTGTTTTTTTGGCTCGTTTACTGTCTTGGGCTAAGTTCATGACAGCTACTCTAGCATTAGGCCATAAGGTGCATTAATTTTCCCGTCCCCGTCAGCGAATGGCGGAATTCGTGTCTCTTATCCTATGCTGAAATTATCATTTGAATTACTGTTTAAGGGAGAGAGGGTGGAATGATTTTAAGGAGTAAGGGAATAAGTTATCTTTTTAAATCACAATCATTGATTTTTGTAAAAACACCAGCATCAGAGGTGGTTAGAGCTGCCACTCAATTATTTCAAGGTCAGGCCCGTAAACTTTTATATGGCCAATCTTTGGGTATTCGTGATTGTTCTACTTATCTTTTTTATCAGTTCATAGATAGTGAATGGACAACTGGCGAGAGTGCAGGTGAACTATCGATTCGGGGGAGGCCCGGGACACACGGTTGACCAATTGTCCGAATCTGTTCTGGCGTCGAGCAGGCCAGACAATTGACCCCGGTAAGCGACTAATCTGCCCCGCTCGATGGAATTTGTGGGGACCAGGGTGATGAGACGATCTACGATGGCTGTGGCGCAGATCCAATCTTGTTCAGTCGCCGCCTCATTTAGCTGGGTCTGCAACATTTCGAGTTCTCGCTTTCGGGCCTCTTCCGCCCGAATTAGCTGGATGTAGGATTCGACATTGCGAATGGCGGTTATGGCGTAGCGATCGCCCGGACGAGCCGCCAGTGCTCGCCGAAAGTTAATCAAAGCTGTCTGGTAGTCCTGTTGTTCCGTAGCGGCATAGCCAATCCGCATTGCCCGCTCATACATTTCAGCGGCGGTATCTTCTACTGGCGCTTGCAAAGGATCCGCACCGCCCGCTTGAGTCTGGGCGACTCCGTCAGGGGCTTCATCCGCCATAACGGCGGGGAGACTATTCATCCAAAGACAATAAGATAGTGGAATAGCAAAGGTAATCGCTAACAGGTGACGCATAATTCAATCCAGAATTCCAGGTTCGCGATTGCTGAGACAGAGCTCTACCTTAAAGGGGTAAACAGAGCACTAATAAAAGCATTAATACTGGTGTACAGCGGCAAAACAACACAATTTTTTACAACTTAGAAGTCTCACCACTTCTTCGCCAGGTTTTTCTGCAAAAACCAAACCAGAGCGACACACACTGCGCCCAACCAGGCGCTAGAGCCGATGTGGGATCTGCCCATTAATAAGCAAATAGCGCCCAAGGCAGTTAGCCCTAGTGTTAACCCCCCTGAGACCATCAGCATGATTCGAATGGTTTGGGCGGCTTCCATGATCCGTTTGGCCAAGTCTTCTCCCTGATCAAAGATGATGGATGCTTGAATCGCCTCCTGAAACGATTGATACCTGACCAAATCGACTTGGTAGTACGTGCCCAGTTCTGGGTCTCGTAAATTTGGCGCTGAATGGAGACCAAATTGCTTGGCATGGGCGATCGCAGCCCGAATTTGTTTTTTAGTGGCCGTAGGACGAAAAGCCTCAAAGACGGACTCTCGATAAACTCCCGTCTTAGCCATCTCTAGAATACGCTGGCTTAACTCCGTCACTGACAAGCGGCGAGCAAGGGAACTCATTGACCAATTTGGCTCAACAGACGACTTCTTAAAATAGTAACTTCGTACCAATCAAAGTAAAAGGATAATCGGGAAAGTAAAGTAGACTGCCGCTTAGAGTAAAGACTATCCCAGCTTAAGTTAATATCCCTTCATTGTTAAATACAAATGATAAATAACTGAAATAGTTTTTTGCATCCATTATGAAAATTCAGCGCGTTGCTTTAGGTTAAATTTCGGTTAAAATAAGTTCTTGTCAACATAGAGATAGTGGCTTGCCTGCATAGAGATAGTGGCTTGCCAACATACAGACAGTGGCGCCATCAGGCTGCTTGGTTCTTAAACCAAGAGCAGATGGTGTTTACTTCATAATTTTTTACCTCATAATTTTCCAGAGAAGATGTCTACTAATTTGAACCAGAGCCTGGGATCTCTGGCCCGCGAATCGATTCGAAAATATTTTCGGCAAGCAACCAAATATGAAAAGGCGGTTCTGGAAGATCGAGATCCCGAGGATCTGCACCAGATGAGGGTGGGAATGCGCCGTTTGCGTACAGCTATGCGGGTTTTTTCGCCTGGCATTGAGTTATCCAAAGCTGCCGGTGAATCCAAGGTCTCAGCAGTGGCTCGTCGTTTGGGAGCTCTACGCGATCTGGATGTGATTGATGACGCCCTGAGGCGCCAGTACCGGCCTACTCTGCCAAAGGCCGAGCAGCAAGTATTGGATGTCGCTATCAAGCAGCTGTCTAAGGGACGAGGGCGGACCTTCAAGCAGGTCAAGCAGCTCTTGGCGGGAAAACAATATGGCAACCTGAAACAATCGCTTAACCAATGGCTCGATCAGCCTAAGTATAGACCTATTGCGGTGTACCCTAGCGTCCATGTCCTGCCGGACCTACTCTTGCCGCTGGTAAGTCAGTTGTGGCTTCACCCCGGCTGGTTAGTAGGGACTACCCTGGGCGAAGACGACATCAAGATAGATAACGATTTTACCCCTGGCAAACTAGCGGCTTGCATGACTAAGCATAATGAAACGCTGCATAGTCTGCGCAAACAAGTCAAGCGGGTGCGCTATCAACTCAGGTTAGCGGCAGATTTTTACTCGCCTGCGATCGTACAGAATATCAAGACCCTGGCGGATATTCAGGAATCCTTAGGGCAAGTTCAAGACAGCATTGTCCTGAATGACTGTCTCACTAAAACCATCCCCAGTTTCTACAAGCAACTCCCCACCTTGGTTAACCAACTGGCAGACAATCGTTATCATGCCTGGCGGCGCTGGCAAGAATTGCAACAGCACTATCTGACTCCCCAAAACCGTGACGCCCTGCGGCTAGAAATTCTTCAGCCAGGCGTGAGTTGTGAGGAATCTTTGAAGCGGGCTTCTTAACTTGCTGCATCCACCTTTTCACTGCCCGTAATCCCTGTTGTCCCTCGATTCCGTAATCTGATTGCCCCAGCCCATTTAATCCCTGTAGCGCTCCTAGATACCAGTCGTGATAACTTTGATTATCCGCAGTCAAAGGCCGGTAGGGATTAGCCTCCGGCGCCCAACGGGCAAACTGCAGCCAAATATCAATGGGGATTCGTGGGGTCATAGCTCATCCTTAAGCACATAAAAGGAATCAACACTCGTAACATTTATCAACAAACCATTCCCATGCTCAGGACAAATGTGCTTAAGTTTTTTGTCAATCTTGTTCTCACTCGTTTTCTTAATACTTCAGGAAAGTTCACGCTTAAGGCGTTGGGTTGACCGATAATCTACGCATCATAGGAGAAACAGGAGAAGCGGGAGGAACTTTATGGATGTTAAGGCAGCTGTCGCCTATGAGGCTGGAAAACCTTTGAGCATTGAAACCGTTCAGCTTGAAGGCCCCAAGACAGGAGAAGTGATGGTAGAAATTAAGGCTGCCGGTATATGCCATACAGATGCTTACACCCTCTCCGGAGCCGACCCCGAAGGTCTGTTCCCCGCCATCCTAGGGCATGAGGGCGCAGGTGTTGTCGTAGAAGTCGGGCCAGATGTCAAGAGCCTCAAACCCGGCGATCATGTTATTCCTCTCTATGTTCCGGAATGTCGCCAATGCGAATACTGTCTCAGCGGCAAAACCAATCTCTGTCAAGCCATCCGGGTTACTCAAGGCAAAGGGGTAATGCCAGACGGCTCCAGTCGCTTTACCCTGGGCAAGGAGAAGCTTTACCACTATATGGGCGTCTCCGCCTTCGCTAACTACACTGTTCTGCCAGAAATCTCTCTGGCTAAAATTCGCCAGGATGCTCCCTTCGATAAAGTTTGCTACATCGGTTGCGGCGTCACAACAGGCATTGGCGCAGTGATCAATACCGCTAAGGTGGAGCCGGGATCGAATGTTGTTGTTTTTGGCTTAGGGGGGATTGGCCTCAATGTTATCCAAGGCTGTCGCATGGTTGGAGCTGATATGATTGTCGGTGTCGACCTCAACCCTGCAAAGCGAATCCTAGCCGAGCAATTTGGCATGACTCACTTCGTCAATCCGCAGGAAGTTAAGGGTGACCTGGCTGCTTATCTGGTGGACTTAACCAACGGCGGCGCTGATTATTCCTTTGAATGCATTGGCAATGTCAATGTCATGCGACAGGCATTGGAGTGTTGTCACAAAGGTTGGGGAGTCAGCGTCATTATCGGTGTCGCTGGCGCCGGTGAAGAGATTTGCACCCGTCCTTTCCAACTAGTGACAGGTCGGGTGTGGAAAGGGACTGCTTTTGGCGGCGCTAAGGGGCGTACTGATGTTCCTAAGATTGTGGACTGGTATATGAACCGCAAAATCAATATCGACGATCTGATTACCCACATCATGCCGCTAGAGAATATTAACGAGGCTTTTGATCTGATGCACAAGGGCGAATCTATTCGCAGTGTTGTGACATTTTGATCGGGGTTCAGGTTGGAGCCCACTTGGGTTTGAAATGGCTACATAGCTAAACGAATTCCAGTGAACTGCCAACGGGCGTCCGGTGGGAAAAAGTTGCGATAAGTGGGACGGATGTGATTAGGCGGCGTCACACAAGACCCTCCGCGTAATACCATTTGGTTACACATAAATTTGCCGTTGTATTCTCCAATGGCTCCCTTTGCTGTCCTGAACCCCGGATAGGGCAAATAAGCGCTCTGTGTCCACTCCCATACGTCTCCATAGATTTGATCAGGCCGAGTCATGCCTAAAACGGGGACAGGGTGAAAGTTTTCGCTCTCTAGAAAATTCCCTTTCAGCGTCACTTGAGCGGCTGCTACTTCCCACTCCGCCTCAGTGGGCAGTCGTTTCCCCGCCCAACGAGCAAATGCATCTGCTTCAAAGCTACTGACATGGCAAACCGGCTCATGCTGATTTAAGGGACGCATCCCCGCCAGGGTCATCACCCACCATTCCCCATCCCTTTTTTCCCAATAGAGAGGAGCCTGCCATTGTGTCTTCTGAAGAGTCGCCCAACCTTCAGAAAGCCAGTATTCTGGCTTGCGGTAAGCCCCTGCTTCAACAAACTCCAGATAGTCTCCATTGGTTACCAGGCGTGCGGCAAGCCAGTAATCCTGGAGATAGACTGGGTGCTGGGGACCTTCATTGTCGAAGGCGAATCCTGCTCCAGCATGACCCAGAGTATAAAGCCCGCCTGGGTAATCTAACCATCGTTCTTGGCTGGTCTGGGGTTCAGTCGGTGAAGATGGCAAATCAGGTCGATAGGCGGGGCGTAGCGGATTCGTCGCCAGGATGTGTTTGAGGTCAGTCAGCAGTAGCTCTTGATGTTGCTGCTCATGGTGGAATCCCAGCTGGAGCAGAGATTCCAGGTCTGAATTCCCTGCTTGCTCCCTCAGCAACCTTTGCATTGCTTGATCCACATAGGCTCGGTAGCGATAGACTTCTTCCACCGTCGGGCGAGACAATAACCCTCGTTTCGGACGGGGATGCCGTTCTCCCATCGCTTCATAGTAAGAGTTGAAGAGATAGCCAAATTTGGGGTGGAAAATCTCGTATCCCCTCAGATTGGGAAGTAACAAAAAAGTTTCGAAGAACCAAGTGGTATGCCCTAGATGCCACTTGGGCGGGCTGACATCCGGCATCGTTTGAACCCCATAGTCCTCAGTTTCCAAGGGTTGGCAGAGTTGCTCGCTAAGCCAGCGAACCTGTTGGTAATGCTCTGCCAGGGATCGGTTATCGCACTTTAGAGAGGAAGAAATTGAAGTTGGCATAATGGAGCTTTGATCTCCAAAGAAATTGTCCGGTGTTTCTGAGCAGATAGCAATCAAGCCTAACCCCATTCGTTGAATTTTGCCCAGAATCCCTTTGAGCCCGGTTCTTTCTCCATCTTCTGAAGAGCCTTGGCGCGAAGAACCCGAAATTAAGCTTATTTGGCCTCATCATAGGGTCGCTTGAAGGCAATGGAAAGCCGTAAGAGCGAATGTCTATAAGTCAATGCCAGACTTATCCAAACAGTATGGGGTAAGGCCGGATCTGATCGCTTTTGGGTCTTTGTCTCTGAGTAGCCTGACAAAGTATGTGATTTCACTCACACAATATGTGGGTGAAATCACTATTAGATATGTGAGTGAAATCACTGTTAATTATGTGGAGTGAAATTATTGTCAATTCTGTACATAACATCTGGCAAAAAACTGAGATTGTAGCCAGAAGCGATTAGTCATATGAAGATAAGTTGAACCCAATACTTCCTCAACTCAACCTCTTCCCATACCATCAGGACAAAACACAACTGCATCTTAGGGAGTTCTACCATATGAGCCTTACAACGCTATTAGGAAATTCAGACCTTTTTCCCTTCAAAGGTACTGGTAAAGTTGAGCAAACGATCACTCATAGCCACTCTGGAAGAGTTTACTTTCAAGCAACCTATTGGCCTGCTCGGTTCTCTGACGCCGCCTGCCAAGTCAAGGCGGTTCCGGGTGAATCCATTAAGATTGTTGGGAGGCAAGGATTAACTCTGTTGGTGACTCCAACCAGTCAAGCATAGAGGTAAATACTGCAATCATTGCTTTGAAATTAAAGCAAACAGGGGCGATGTTGTTTGATTGCAATCATCTAATGAATTGATTAAATCAGGTTCTTAATTTGCCTGGAATTATGGTTGACCAATTGCCCTAAATTCAATAGCTATTAGCTGCCGCCTATCAGCCCAAAATTTACAACAAAAACTTCTAAAAGTGTTTTTGTTGGGCATTGAATACACCGCCAAAAACTGATATGGAAAAGGGCAACTGGCCGTAGCGACGCCATCTGCGATAGTACTGAGCAAGGGCAGTTTTCATCGTCATCAGCAGACCACTGCCAATACAGCCAAATCCACATCAAAGTCATCCTCTAATGACATTAACCTGTGGTCTTTTAGAAGTTTTGCCTTTTCGGCAGTGGTCTGTTCTACGATGGGCGACAGTCCCTGGCAATTATCCACTGATTTGCATTGCTCCTCCTCAACTATTGTGGGGACGACTGCAACTCCAACTGATTAACTCGATTTTCAAGCTCAACGACTCTTTGCTTGAGTTCGATCGCAAGTATCGCCAAGTTGTCAAATTGTTCTTCCAGTGAAGGTTCAAACACATCCGGTCTGGTTACAGGGGGAGAGACCGGACGGCTGGCGGTAGGAATGCGACTCACTCCTGAAACCTGAGAGGTCAGTTGCCTGATATCCGATCTGAGACTTCGCACCTCAACCTCTAAGCGGCTGAGTCTAGAATTGAGCTGAGTCGGTAACTGCGCCGGAGTAGCCTGCTGCAGCGCAGCGAAGATGAGAAGCAAGACTATCGCTGATAGCAGGAGTCTTCTGAGAATGCCAAATTGATTTTGCATGGCGCAAAAGTATAAGTGCAAATTGGATAAGAAAGTCTTGATGCGAAACGTCCCCTTTCTTTACTTTATGCTTAAGTTCTCAGCTTTCACTTGAGCGGCTTAGTCATAATTGAGAAAAATTCTAGTAATCAAGCCAATTATGGGACCAACAATCGGCATCGCATTTGCCGCTTTAATTTTCCTGGCGGCATCGGGACTCAAGTTGGATCGAGAATACCAACGAGGGGTGATTTTTCGTTTAGGTCGGCTTAGAAGGACGCAAGGACCAGGACTGTACTGGATTGTTCCCTGGATTGACCAAAAGGTGCAAGTAGATGTTCGCACCAAAACGGTTGACATTCAATCCCAGGAAACAGTCACTGCCGACAGCGTCACGATTAAGGTCAA